>JAAURB010000044.1 GCA_012033335.1 Oscillatoriales cyanobacterium RM2_1_1 | reverse complement strand
GGGGCAGTGCCCCCTTCCTGGGGCACTGCCCCAGACCCCCTTCTGTTTGATAATTAATTACAACCATCTACTTACTAGAAAAAGTTCTACTGGAAAAAATTTTCGAATTCAATTGAAGCAAAAAGATTTGACCTTGCTCCGACCAAAAGGCGTTAACGAATCTGCTTGATTTCGGACTCACTCCAGGGACTTGCCAAAGTTTGAGGTTAAACTGGAGTCAGTTACTAGGTTGTTGCTAGAGCAGTTTAGATTCTAGTCAAGCCTGACAGTAACAATGTACTAGTCCATTGACAAGGCACTATGGGAAAAGTTATCGGCATTGACCTGGGAACAACAAATAGTTGTGTAGCAGTCCTAGAGGGCGGCCAGCCCACCGTAATTGCCAATTCTGAGGGGGGGCGAACGACTCCAAGTATTGTGGGATTTGGTAAGCACGATGAGCGGCTTGTTGGCCAACTTGGGAAGCGGCAATCCCTGACTAATGCTGAGAATACAATTTACAGTATCAAACGGTTTATCGGTCGTCGCTGGGAAGATACTGAAGCCGAACGAATGCGGGTTCCCTACCAGTGTGTCACCGGCAAAGATAACACAGTTGATGTCAAGATTCGGAACAAAGTTTACACGCCCCAGGAAGTTTCAGCGATGATCCTGCAAAAGCTGAAGGAGGAAGCGGAGGCTTACCTGGGAGAACCCGTAACCCAGGCTGTAATCACAGTTCCGGCTTACTTCACCGATGCTCAACGGCAAGCCACAAAGGATGCTGGCACTATTGCTGGACTGGAAGTTCTACGCATTATCAATGAACCAACCGCTGCAGCGCTTTCCTATGGTTTGGAGCGACAAGATCAGGATCAGAAGATTTTAGTGTTTGATCTGGGGGGAGGTACCTTTGATGTTTCGGTGTTACAGCTTGGAGATGGCATCTTTGAGGTGAATGCAACTGCTGGTAATAATCATCTAGGGGGGGATGACTTCGACAATTGCTTGGTTTGTTGGATGATGGAGCGCTTCCAAGAACAGGAAGGAATTGATTTGTCAGGGGATAAAATTGCCCTGCAGCGTCTCCGGGAAGCCGCAGAAAAAGCTAAAATTGAGCTATCCAGCCGCAACGACACCACCATTAATCTGCCCTTCCTGACAGCAGATAAAGCCGGGCCTAAGCATTTAGAGCTGGAGTTGACCCGTGCCCAATTTGAAGAATTGGTCAGGGATCTGGTTGAGAGCACAATTGAGCCCGTAGCCCAATCCCTGAAGGATGCGGGGCTTGAGCCGGAGGCGATTGACCGGATTATTCTGGTGGGAGGATCGACCCGTATTCCTGCGGTGCAGAAGGCAATTAGTGATTATTTCAATGGCAAAGAGCCTGACCGCTCCGTCAATCCTGATGAGGCTGTTGCTCTAGGGGCCGCGATTCAGGCTGGGGTGTTGGGGGGAGAAGTCCAGGATCTCCTGCTGCTCGATATCACGCCCCTATCCCTGGGGTTAGAGACGTTGGGGGGGGTTTTCACAAAAATCATCGAACGCAACACTACGATTCCCACCAGTCGCTCCCAAATGTTTTCGACGGCAGTTGATGGTCAGACCTCAGTGGAGATTCACGTGCTTCAGGGGGAGCGGGCCTTGGTCAAGGATAACAAAAGCCTGGGTCGATTCCTGTTAACCGGAATTCCCCCTGCAAAACGGGGGGTTCCGCAAATTGAAGTGGCCTTCGATATTGATGCCAATGGCATTCTCAAGGTTTCCGCGATTGACCTGGGAACCACTCGGGAACAGAGTATTCAGATCACCAACACTGGGGGGTTGAGTGAGTCTGAAGTGGAACGTATGCGCCAGGAAGCTGATCTTTATTCCGATGAGGATGAGCAGCGCCGTCAGATTGTTGAGCTCAAAAATCAGTCCGTCACCCTATTTGAAAATTGCAAAGTTACCCTCAAGCAAAATGCTCAGTTTGTGACAGAGGAAATGAAAACCCGGGTGAAGCGAGAAGCGACCGCCTTGAAGCAGGCTTTAGCCAATTCGGATCTGACCTATGAAGAGCTCAAAGAGCAGGTTGATACTTTCCAGGAGATGCTATACGACCTAGGGGCTGAAGTATATGAACAGGCCAATCTGGCTGGACAATCTGCCACTACTCCTGCTGCAAGTTCTGCGGGCATTGCATCCCCACCCATTTCAGCACCCCCTGAAGATTTGGTGGAGAGTGAGGAAATGATAGACTTGGTGGAAGAAGAGGTGGATCAGGACATGTTTGATCAGGCTCAACTTGATCAGGCTATCGTCCAGGCCCTTGAGAAAAGCGAAGCTGACTTACCGTCTGTAGATGAAGCCAGTCTTGGGATTGAATCCACAGATCAGCCAGATGATCAGGCTGCAGTTATACTCGATTCGGATCCCGACAATCCGTTCCTGACAAATTCCACTTTGTAGGGGATTGCGATGGAGCATTAGGGTTTTTGGGAGTCAGGGGTGTTGTTCGGATTTCTGGCCTACTTTGTTCAAATATTTTCGATTAGACTGGTCTCACGAGCCTGAATTGAGCTTCTCAATTCTCAGCTAAAATTCCCAGCAAACGTTTCCAACAAAAAGTTCCCAGCAAAGAAATGCTATGGCAGCCGATTACTACGAAATCTTAGGGGTTTCCCGAGACGCAGACAAAGAAGAGATTAAGCGTGCTTATCGTCGGCTCGCTCGTAAGTATCATCCTGACGTGAACAAAGAATCAGGAGCAGAGGAGCGCTTCAAGGAAATCAATCGAGCGTACGAAGTCCTGTCCGAATCTGAAACCCGTGCCCGCTATGATCGCTTTGGTGAGGCCGGGGTATCGGGGGCTGGGGCTGGGGGCTTTAATCAGGACTTTGGGGACAGTTTTGCCGATATTTTTGAGAGTTTCTTCGGTGGATTTGCAGGAGGTGTTGGGGCTCAAACCCGTCGTCGTACCGGGCCAACCCGGGGGGATGACCTGCGAATTGATCTGCGGCTTGATTTTAAGGAGGCGATTATCGGCTCCAAAAAAGATATTCGGATCAAACATCTGGAAACCTGTGAAACCTGTGGAGGCAGTGGTGCGAAGCCCGGAACCCGCCCCCAAGCCTGCTCTACCTGTGGGGGAAACGGCCAGGTTCGCCGGGCCACTCGCACACCCTTTGGCAGCTTTACCCAGGTTTCTGCCTGTCCAACCTGTAGTGGCACAGGTCAGGTCATTGAAGATAAATGTGCTACCTGTACCGGGCGCGGACTGAACGAAAAGACCAAAAAGCTAGAAATTAATGTGCCATCCGGGGTTGATGATGGTACGAAGCTGCGGGTTGCCAACGAAGGAGATGCGGGTAAGCGAGGGGGGCCAGCGGGGGATTTATACGTATTTCTGTCCGTTGCCCCCGATGATTACTTCAAACGAGATGGGATTAATATCCTCTCAGAGGTTCAGATCAGCTATCTTCAGGCCATTTTGGGCTGTTTTCTAGAGATTGATACGTTTGGGACTCAAGACACAGGTAAAACCAAGTTAGAGCTGATCAAAACCAAGCTGACGATTCCTCCTGGGACTCAGCCTGGAACGGTGCTCACTTTAGAAAATATGGGGGTTCCTCGCCTGGGAAATCCAGTCAGTCGAGGGGATCATCTGGTTACGGTTTTGATTGAGATTCCTAGTCGGGTCACCCCTGAAGAACGGGAACTCCTGGAGCAATTGGTTAAGATTCGGGGAGACCGAACAGGGAAAGGGGGGTTGGAAGGGTTCTTAGGCAATTTTTTTCACCAGAAGTAAGCTCTCTATGACTCAAGCTAACCCTTCAAAGCCGGATGCTCAGATAGATCTGCGAGGTACCCCTTGCCCCCTGAACTTTGTCAAAACAAAGCTTCATCTGGAAAAAATGATGCCGGGTTCCATGCTAGAGGTGTGGCTAGATCCGGGAGAACCCATTGAGCAAGTCCCAGACAGTTTACGAATGGAGGGCTATCAAATTGAACACATTGAGGATCGCTCGGGGTTTTTTGCCATTCAAGTTCGCCGTCCTCAAGCCCCGGTATGAATTCCCCGGAACAGGATATTTGTAGCAACCAATATCAAGCTCTGGATCGAATCCAGGGCCAAGTCCAAGATCAACCTCAGAATCAGCTCATCGGTGATGCTCCTCTAATCGGCACTGTGACCGCTGTCCAGGCAAACTTCTACCAAGTTCAGCTGACTCTACCATTTCCCTCCGGGTCAGATTCAACCCTGACTCACCTGCTCTGTACCCGTCGCACCCGGCTCAAAAAGATTGGTCAGACTGTTATGGTGGGGGATCGGGTAGAAATTGAGCAACCAGATTGGGCCGGGGTAGGGGGGCGATCGCCCAGGTCTTACCCCGAGAGACTGAGTTAAGCCGCCCCCCCATTGCCAATGCCAATCAAATCCTGCTTCTGTTTGCCGTAGCGGAACCGGATTTAGATCCCTATAATCTGAGTCATTTTTGATTAAGGCTGAATCAACACGACTGCGGGTTACACTCTGCCTGAATAAATCTGATTTGGTCTCCCCCACCACCCTAGAACAGTGGCAAAATCGCTTGATTACCTGGGGTTATGACCCAATTTTCCTGAGCGTCCAGCAACGCCGCACCTATCTGAGGGATCCTCAACCCTGGGTCGATCAACTAATCGACCAGCCCATTCCCTTACTAGAACAACTTCAAGATCGAGTCACTGTGGTCTCTGGCCCCTCAGGGGTGGGGAAATCAAGCCTGATCAACTGGCTCATTCCCCAGACTGATTTGAGGGTAGGGGCTGTGTCAGGCAAGCTGGGCCGGGGTCGCCATACCACCCGTCATGTTGAGCTATTTCATCTCCCTACCGGAGGGCTTCTGGCAGATTCTCCGGGATTTAATCAGGCCAGCTTGACCTGTGAGCCCCAAGAGTTGATTCACTATTTTCCAGAAGCCCGTCACCTTCTAGAAAATGGTACCTGTCAATTTAGTGACTGTTTGCATCGAGATGAACCTAATTGCGCTGTGCGGGGGGATTGGGAGCGCTACGAACATTACCTGAATTTCTTAGAAAAAACCATTGCTTATCAAGAAATCACCCAGCAGCAGCCGGACGTAGAAACCAGTGTTAAAGCCAAGGATATTGCGGGGGGAGCGCAGCACTATGAACCAAAGCTCGAACTCAAAAAGTATCGCCGTTCTTCCCGTCGTTCCCAACATCAAGCCTTGCAGACCGTCTATGAAGGCATGACCCAGGAAGAGATTATCGCGTCTGAGGATGCCGCTGAAAACGCTTGACAATTTCCTGGGATTGTCAAATGAGTGAGCAGCGGCCCAAGCCACTAAATTCCTCACAGAAAGCAGAAGATTCAAGCTACGCCGCCCAACCTATCGGGTGATAAAGAAACAAGATCCCTAACCCTTAACACAAACCACCTGCTTTAACGTCGCCACTACTTCCACCAGATCAGTTTGCTGTTGCATCACCTCGGCAATGGGTTTGTAGGCCCCTGGAATTTCATCCAGCACCCCAACATCCTTACGACATTCAACCCCATCCGTTTGTTGCACCAGGTCATCGACACTAAAGCGTTTTTTAGCCTGGGTTCTGGACATCAAACGTCCGGCTCCATGGGAACAGCTACAATAGCTTTCGGAGTTGCCTTTGCCCTTGACAATGAAGGACTTTGCCCCCATGGATCCAGGGATGATGCCATAGTCAGATGCCTGGGCTCGCACCGCTCCCTTGCGGGTGATATAGACCTCTTCCCCAAAATGCACCTCTTTTTCGGCGTAGTTGTGATGGCAATTCACTTCTAGTAAGGGTTTTGTGGGTTTGCCCCCAGCTACAGCCTGTTCAACGATCTGTTTGAACCGGGCCATCATGACTTCCCGATTGAATCGGGCGTATTCTTGAGCCCATTGCAGATCCCGCCAATAGTGGGCAAATTCCGGGGTTCCAGTGACAAAGTAAGCTAGATCCCGATCTGGCAAAGGATTCTCTACTATTTTGGCCAGGGTTTTTGCTGTTTCGATGTGATGTTGGGCCAGCATATTGCCGATATTGCGGGATCCAGAATGGAGCATCAACCAGACTGAATCCTCCGTATCCAGACAAAGCTCAATAAAGTGATTTCCGCCCCCAAGGGAACCCAACTGTTTCATCGCTTTGCTGTCGAGGTGTTGCACTTTGGGGTGCAAATCTTTGAATTGTTTCCAGCCCTGCCAGTTCGTCACTGACTTTTCAATCTCTCGATTATCATTGAATCCCACGGGAATTTTGGCTTCAATTTCCCGGCGAATTTGCTTCAGTTTGCCTGCAACTTGATCTGCCACAAATGGAGTTTTAATGGCACACATTCCACAGCCAATATCCACCCCAACGGCCGCTGGAATAATCGCATCTTGAGTGGCGATTACAGACCCAACTAATGCTCCTTTTCCCAGGTGAACATCCGGCATTAGTGCCACATGCTTGAAGACAAAGGGTAGGGATGCTACATTTTTCGCCATCTTTGTTTCTTCGGCGGCGAGTTGATGATTTGCCCAGGAGATTACAGGCTTTGAGGTTGATAGATTTAGCGTGTTGTAGGGCATGGCTTGAATCCTGAATTAATTTGATTGTAGTTTATTTGTAGTATGCTGTCAACATTTTGCCCTCATAGGCGAGAAACCTGAGCTCCTAACCCTGCGGAGGAACTGTCCTCGATCCCAGAACCGCCACCGCCACTCCACTTAAGATCACCACTCCCCCTAACACAACCGCCAGGGAGGGAACTTCCTTGAATAAAAGAAACCCCAAAATACTAGAACCAATTGGCTCAAATAAAACCGCCAATGTGACTAAAGTGGGAGAAATGCGACCAATTGCCCAATTAAAACTGGTATGGCCGATCAATTGGGGAACCAACCCCATCAACAACAAGCAGAGATAGACTGATGGGGGATAGATCGTATATTTTCCATCCACTAAATAAGGCAGAGGCAGCAGGATCAAGGCCGCAATACTATAGGCGATCGCACATAACTTGAAATTGCTAATCCCCGTCGCTGAGCGGATCGCCCCAGAATTAGATAAAAACTCACCGTCCAGGCTCCCAGCAAAGCCAGACCATTTCCCACCATTGAACTATTACCTCCTTCCAATGGACTAATCTCTTCTAGACCAATGCCAATTCCACCCATTAAGGCGATCAAGATGCCCAATCCTGTGAGCTTTGATAGGGGTTCCTTCAGATAGAAATAAGACAAGATCGCAACCCAAATTGGAGTGGTGGTCACCAGGGTTGTAGAGGCGGCAATTGACGTGTAAGATAAAGACGTAATCCAGGCCGCAAAGTGCAGGGCTAAGCAGACTCCTGCTGCGATCGCATAAGGTAATGCTTGGGGTTGAAGAGATGACCAGGGGATTTTTGGCCAGGTTGGTAATAAAAATATCGCCGCAAACGTCAATCGACCTGCCGCCATCACCAGACTAAAACCAAGAGTATCAATCCCCGCTGCCTGGGTTGCCAATCGCACGAGAATTGCCCCGGTAGAGATTGCCGCTACACCGATGAGAACGACTAATCCAATTTGCCAATCTGCAAATCCCCTGGATTGTTGCATGGTGATTTAATCTTAGTAATTTAAGCTTAAGTATAGTTTGAGTTTGAGTTCTGGTGTAAAACCATGCAATCCCTAGCTAATCCCTGCAAGATTTACTGCTAAACCTACCTGCTGAATCTACCTGCTGAACCTATTTCCTAAGCTTGTTATAGCGACTCCTAATCACATGAGGTACAGATTGGAGAGGTGGCGGCGCGGTGCGCCGCCACCTCTCGTACTCCAGCCGCGTTGGAAACGCTATATTACTATTATTAAATCTACCGCCAAAATCCACTATCAAACCATTGCCAGATTCCATGGATTCACCCACTGCAACCATACTGCTTTCCTGCCCTGATCAACAGGGATTAGTGGCTAAGGTTGCTAATTTTATCTACTCTAATGGGGGCAATATTATTCATGCAGATCAGCATACCGATTTCTCGACTAGAATATTTTTAACTCGAATTGAATGGCAGCTTAGAAATTTTAATTTACCCCGGGAAGTCATTGCTCCAGCCTTTGGGGCGATCGCCAAACCCCTCAATGCCAAATGGCAAATTCACTTTTCAGATACTGTCCCTCGAATTGCCATCTGGATTACTAAACAGGATCATTGTCTGCTAGATTTGCTCTGGCGCTGGCAAGCCAGGGAACTGCCAGCGGAGATTCCCTTGATCATTAGCAACCATCTAGAACTTCAACCCCTTGCTTCCCAGTTTGGGATTGATTATCATCATATTCCAATCACAGGGGCAACCAAACAAACCCAAGAAGAGAAACAGCTAGAACTGTTAGCGCATTACAAAATTGATTTAGTTGTGCTGGCTAAATACATGCAAGTTCTTAGCTCAGAATTCGTGGCTCGGTTCTCTAATATTATTAATATTCACCATTCTTTTCTACCTGCATTTCCAGGGGCCAATCCTTATCAGCGCGCTTATAAAAGAGGGGTAAAAATTATTGGGGCAACAGCCCATTATGTGACTGAAGATCTGGATGAAGGCCCAATTATTGAGCAGGATGTGGTTCGGGTCAGCCATCGAGATGTTGCAGCAGATTTAGTTCGCAAAGGCAAAGATTTAGAACGGCTAGTATTAGCGAGAGCAGTCAGACTCCATTTACAAAATAGAGTTTTAGTCTATCAAAATCGCACGGTTGTGTTTGAGTAATGTCAACTCAACGGTAATCTACAGTCACCCATGGGTCGGATTCCGTCCCATGGGTACAATCTGGACATTAATTGAACTACTGCTTAAAATACTGTTGCAGAAGATCTGCGCCGTCTTCTTCCATATCTGCAAGTTTCTGTTCAATTGCGTTGAGGGCAAGCTGAGAAGGCTTAGCGTGACCCCGTTCCCATCGGTTAACGGTTTGAAAGGAAACCCCTAGCATCGCAGCAAGCTTTTCTTGGGAAACGCCTAAACGCTGACGGAGGGCACGAATCAAACTAGGAGTATCGCACATTAGATTAGATGACATGTTTTTTACTTGATGAACTCTATTTCAAAATTAAGATATAACACCTCCTATATCCAACAGTACCCCTACTGAAGTTTGGATTAAATTGATTGTTTCTATACCGTAAATCCTCCCCTGAGAAATTACTGAGTCAGGATCAATACTATATTTTTTCTCCTGAGAATATACGGTTATGGCCTCAAGCCCGATGGAAGATCACAACAAAAATTGAGAGAAACCAGGATGGAATGACCATTTATGAAAAATTCTAAAAAATTCTAAAAAGAATCTGAATCAATCACTGATCTCAAACTATAAATCTAACCCACAACAAACTCTAGCCAGAAGATTTTCCATCTCTCAAACGCTGTAGAACTTCGCTAAATCGAGCGACCTGCTCTTTCAACTGGTGAGTTGCCTCTGGATCAATCAGCGGCGATGATGTATCTTGACCCGAGGGCATGGTCTGAGCATCTGGAGTGATTGTATTGGTATTTCGCAAACGCGAGGATAAAAACTTGGTGATCGCCCGGTAAAACCGCAGAGAAAATAGAACGTCCTGATCCATCTTTTCGGTGAGCTGAGACCGGGGAATAGCTAGAATAAAACAATCTTCCAGGGCTGTAACGGTTGCTGAAGGTAAGCGACCATCGATAAATGACATTTCCCCGAGAATTTCTCCTTGAGTCACCCGGTTGATCTCACGATCTCCCAAGGCGGCAACGGAAATACTTAAAGTTCCTTCTAGTAAAATGTAGAGGGCGGCAATCGGCTCGTTTTCATGAATCAAAACTGTTCCTGCGGAAATATACTCCCGATTTCCAGAAGTTATTATCCAATCGATATCTCGATCGATGAGTTCGCTAAGAATAAACAGGGCTTTACTCATGGAAGCTTATCTGTTTCACTCCTGTAGCTTGAAAGTGTAGCTTGAAAGTACAGCTTGAATAATACAGGCGATCGCACTCACTTAAAAATTTTGATGGGTCAGGTTAGCTCTTAGTATAGCTGAAGCATTAACCGCTGGCGGTACTCTTTTGTAACTGGGTGTTCATGGCCTAGAAGTTTGAACAAAGCAACCATCGCTTTTCTCGCTCCGTCATCTTTATATTGAGGATTCTGGCTAACAATTTTGAGAAATAAATCAAGGGCCTTTTCATACTCTTGATTGAGTGCATATTGGCAGGCTTGAGTGTAACTCTGCTCCAATTCACTCTTCCCAGAATGCTGAACCTCATGCTTGAACCGGATTAATTGCTTGAGGGCTTGAGCCTGGGGAGAATACTCCCGATCCTCTGTCTGGATTCTGGCGAGTAGGGACTCTGCTCTCACTATTTGATCAAGAGTCAGAAAAAATTTGGCTGCCTTTAAAGTCAACTCCGGACGCTCAGGATACTGCATCAATAATGATTCAAACAGAACCGTAGCATGATCTGGATTATTCCCGGCGATCGCCCTTTCAATCGCGTCCAACCCCGTTTCATAGGCAGAACTCAGCCCGAGTTTAGCCAAAAGCTGCCGCAACTCTGCTTCTGGTAAAACCCCGACAAAACCCGGTAAAACTTCACCCTGATGAACGATTCGCACATCAGGAACCCCTGCAATTTTATAAGTACCGGCTAAGTTTGGATTGCAATCCGTATCAATCTTGGCCAGAACTAAAGTTATAATCCTCGACCAATTTCTCCAGGATGGGTTTGAGGATTTGACAGGGGCCACACCAGGTCGCAAAAAAATCTACCAGGACTAGAGTTTCATAGGATTTTTCAATCACTTCTGTCTGGAAACTATATTGATCAACTTCAACTGAATATCCCATGGATTCACTGATTTACTTGATGTTTTTCGTAGTATTGCTGATGGTAGTCTTCCGCCAGATAGTAATCGGAAGCCGGTTTAATTTCAGTCACAATTGGTTGTTCTGATTGCGTTGTGGTTTGCTGCTGAATTTTAGCCCGCTTCGCTGCCAGTTCCTGGTCGGAAGTATGGTAGAAAATCACAGAACGATATTGATCGCCCCGATCTGGCCCCTGGCGGTTTAAAGATGTGGGATCATGAATTTTCCAAAAAACATTTAGGAGCTCCTCGTAGGAAATTTGCTGAGGATCATATTGTACCTGCACCACTTCTGCATGACCCGTAATTCGAGCACAAACGTCCAGGTAGGACGGGTCAGGAAAATGTCCTCCCATATAGCCGACGGATGTAGAAACCACCCCCCTTAACCGCCGAAAAGCTGCCTCAATGCCCCAGAAACATCCGGCTCCAAACGTTGCTATTTCCAAGTGATTATCTATCATGATTTACCTTCTATGGCGTGAGATTTGTGGCGTGAGATCTGTAATTTTAAACCTTAACTTTAAACTTTAACTTTAGACCTTAACCTTGGATTCTATTTGCCGAAGATATCCCCAGGCGATCGCACATCCTAAAGCGTAGTATAGAAAATCCCAAAGTGAAAAGCTTGTTCCCAAAAGTAATCGCCCCATTAATGTGGCACGGATAGCTTGCAAAAATGGTGGCTTCCAGAGCTGTAAGACTTCTAAAATACAAGTGATGATGAAAACCCAAACTGCAACTTTTCCCGGGGAGACTTTAGGCCAGATCAACACCACATCACGTGAGGTACAGATTTGAGAGGTGGTAGCGCAGTGCGCCGCCACCTCTCGTACTCTAGCAGTGTTGGAAACGCTGTAAATGGTTATAAATAGATTGAGCCCCTTACATGAGCCCTTCACACGAACGTCTCATACGAACCCCTCAAACAAATGTCTTCTAAGGCTTTACGAATATCGGGATGACAGGATTTGAACCTGCGGCCCCCTCGTCCCGAACGAGGTGCGCTACCAAGCTGCGCTACATCCCGTTGATGTTGATGCTTTATTCTTCATCGGATCTCATGGATACATTATAATACAGCGATTCCTAATCACGTGAGGTACAGATTTGAGAGATGGTAGCGTAGTGCGCCGCCACCTCTCGTACTCTAGCAGTGTTGGAAACGCTGTAAATCTAGAAGCTCATATCAATGGTGACAACTTTCCGAGTTTGCTTGTTGTAGATCGTAATTTCAGCAGAATTATTAGTTTGCAATGCTTTTTCTACAATCCAGGGAGTCACGATAATACTGCTAGTCTTCTCACCATCAACGGTGATCACTTCTGCCCCCGGACGAACGGATAAAATAATCAGAATCCCTGAATTCGTCTCCAGTTGGAAACCTACTTTTCCTGCTTGAATCTGCGATCGCGAATAGCTACAGTCAAACAGTTGAAAACTAAAGTCATTGGTCTCAGACTCTTTAATCGCGCATGTTGCAGGCGCTTCAGCCGCCGTAGGTTGAGCCAGAATTAATAGGGGAAGTAAGACAACTCCAAATCCGCCGATCAATCGGCCATAACTTTTTAGATAGTTGTTGAGATGGGTCTTCCCATGACCCTGGATCACTGCACAAGTTGAGGAGACAGAACACAAAATTGGTTTCAAGTTGCTCAACAGATGCTCAACAGGATTAAAAGTTGCTATGTTTTGATGATTCATGGCTACATTAGAGGTAAAAATAGACTTTCTGGGTAGGAAAGAGCTAGAAGCAGTGGCTTCAAATGTTAGATAAGCCAGGCCAAATTCCGGGGTGATTATTTCAGGATCATTCAGCCTGTTCAACTCATTTCTAGCTGATTTCTAGTTCATTTCTAACTCATTTTTCAAAAATCATCAAATGTTGCTGGGGCAAAATTGAGCTAGTTTCTTTCCAGGTGAACCCAACTGCTTCCATCTCTTTTTGAACCTGTTTTTCAGTCATTTTGTGGAGTCCTTTGATTGGAATCAATGGATTTTCTCCCCGGTACTCTACCAATACAACCCGTCCTCCCACCCGGAGGGCATCCATCAAATGTTCCATCATTTCTCGCGGGTTGGTAAATTCGTGGTAAGCATCAACCATCAAAGCCAGATCAATACTGTCAGTAGGCAGATTTGGGGTATCTACTGTTCCTAAAATCGTTTCAACGTTGGAGATTTGCTCCTGTTGTTTGACAAAATCAATCAAATCTAGCATCTCGGGCTGAATGTCCACCGCCAGAACTTTCCCCTCTGGCACCAAGGGACTGATACGAAATGTAAAATAACCCGTCCCTGCCCCGATATCAGCAACGGTATCGGTGGGTTTGAGCCCCAAGGCGGCGATCGCCTGCTGGGGTTGTTCGGCATCCCGACTGGATCGCTCCAGCCACCTGGCCCCCTCGTAACCCATCACCTGGGCAATCTCACGCCCCATATAAAATTTGCCAATGCCATCTGATGATGAATGGGCCGGGTTTCATAGATCCCATCGGTGTCAATAATAGAAGCTGAAAGGGAAGGTGTACAGGCCCCAAGCCAGAAGCTCAAGATTACCCAACTCAGCGCCATTACCCAACCCCGGGGATTACTGAGCGTTAATATTGGGCGTTTGATTTGAGAGAGTCCTGGGAATTTTAAGCAGAATGGAGAAAGTAGGGGGTCAATTTTCATAACAATTCTAGGGAGGATTAATTGATCCGACTCAATTGATCTGTATGTAGTAATCACAAAGGATTTAGGAACTAGGGTGAAGGGGGCAATGCCCCCCTTTTGGGAAACTTCGCCCTTAAACCCCGCTCTTGCTTTTTTATGATTCATTGAGAACCGCTATATTCACTGAACTATACCGATAGCCATTCCGTTTAAGATACTTTTTGAGTTATTTTTGTGAAAGCATCAAGCGCCCCTACAAAAATATTTCTATCCTAACGGCTGTGATTCCAGTTATGTATAATTTAAAGCCTGATTTGATAGAGGAGTTTTGACAGTGCGACAACAGCATAACAAGCTAGTCCGTGATCGCATTCCGGATTTGATTCGCAACGCCGGTCATGATTTTGATGTGGCAGTTCTTTCAGAAGCAGAGTATCGTCAAGCTCTACGGCACAAGCTCCTGGAAGAAGCCCAAGAGGCCATAGATGCTACGGTGGATCAACTGGCTGGGGAACTGGCTGATTTGCTCGATGTCGTGGATGCCCTTCTGGAAAGCTATGAAATTTCCCCCGAAGTGGTTTTGTTGGCCAGGGATCAAAAACGGGCTGAGCGAGGTGGATTTAGCCAAAAGGTCAAGCTGTTGTGGACAGAAGTGCATCAGGCACATTCATGAAGTATAGAATTTGACCTGACCGAATCGAAGTTCGGCTGAGTGTTGGGTTCGGGCTGATGGTTTGGAACCCCATCTAGAGAGAAGCTTGCAGGATTTTTCTGGATAAAATCTTATCCGATTTATGGTCTGAGTTTTTATTTACTCCCTTTTAACCCCAGATTCAGCTTAACAAACTGGTTTTAATGGGCCGTTCTAACCCGGGTTTTAAAATTACACTGGGATAGGATTGAAAACTTAGATTAACTGATTAACTTTTTAACGACTGCAAGTAATGACTGAAAGTCTTTCTATCTGGGGGCAAATCGGAATCCTCTTCCTTGGGTTCCTAGTTGGTGTTTATCTTCTCGCTTGTTTGGTATTGCGATTTGGACAGAGTCGCTTGATCTTTTTTCCCTCTCCGGGGATTCAGGTTACTCCTGATCAGGTAGGCTTACCTTATCAGGAGGTCTGGATTCCTCTGGGTACTGCCTTGAAGACTTCCTGTAAAACCCCTGCAAAAACCTGGCCAGAGCCAGGGGAAATGATCCACGGCTGGTGGATTCCGGCAAAGTCTGTAACGGATGAACGAGTGATTTTAGATCTTCATGGCAATCGGAATAATATTGGTGCAAATCTTGGCTATGCCCAACTGTTTCATAGTTTAGGGCTGTCAGTATTACTCATGGATTATCGTGGGTATGGCCGGAGTAGTCAGCGGTTTCCCTCAGAGGAAACTGTCTATCAAGATGTAGAAGCGGCCTGGAACTATTTGGTTCAGGATCGTCAAGTGGATCCTAAAAAAATATTTGTCTTTGGTCATTCCCTTGGGGGGGCGATCGCCATTCATTTAGCCACTAAACATCCTGAAATTGCAGGGCTAATTGTGGAATGTTCTTTTACATCAATTCGCCGCATGGTGGATCATCAGCAGAAATACTGGATGTTTCCGATTGATTTTCTATTAACTCAACGGTTTGATTCGATTGCTAAAGTTTCGAGTCTGTCCATGCCAACTCTATTCACCCATGGGACAGAGGATCAGGTGATTCCATTGCAGATGACCCAGGAACTTTATGCGGCATCCCCTGAACCTAAGCAATTGCTGGTTGTCCCGGGGGCAGGACATAATAATGTGGCTCAAGTGGGGGGCGATCTCTATCAACAGGTGGTACAGCAATTTCTACAGCAGACCTAAGATTCAAGGGTTGCTCAAATGGCGATGGTCGTCCATTGAATCTCAAATATTAAAGATTACAACGTAGTGATGAGTGCTTAGGGGTTTTATGGTATCAGTAAAAGCACAGATTTTTGTATGCGAATCTTGTAAATTCTTGATCGTAAATCTTTGATAAACAAGGAGAAATTGATGATTTCGACATTTGTATTGGCAACAGCAACAACAGTATCCTGGAGTCCTAAAGTTGCCCTGGTGATGATCCTTTGTAACATTGCCGCGATCGCTATTGGGAAATTCACGATCCAGAAACCCAATGTTGGCCCAGGACTACCGTCCCCCAATCTGTTTGGGGGTTTGAGCTTAGGAGCCCTGCTAGGAACGACGAGCCTGGGTCATATTCTCGGGGCTGGAATAATTTTGGGTCTAGCTAATGTTGGAGCCCTCTAGAATTATTTCCTAAACAGTCAAGCCTGATCTGGAAATCCCTTTTCCTTTCCGGGAGAGGGATTTTAATTTGTCTACTCAAAAGGCCGCCGAATCTAGCCTGGACGCTGAATGATGGTTTCCACGATGCGCCGTTTGGCCTGGGGATCAATTCCTAATAGCCGGACATAATCCCTGGGATGACTCTCCAAACAGGCGGCAATCGCTTGAATCATTGCCGTTGGTTGATTGCCCTGCGGCAGAGCATAACTTTTCCAGGAACCCGTCTTAAAACGGCGTGGATCGGCATATTCCAGGCCAATTTGATAGCCATTTTCAAGAATTTGTTCAATTTGTTCAACCACAGCCAAACTCAAACGGGTGCTGACGGCTTGACCCCCGGCAATGAACGTTGATCCCCGTTCATCTCCCTGAATGACTGCGGTGGCTTGACTGTCAAACGGGTGAGGTGGCATCACCGGGTTATAGGGCAGATGGGTTATGGGAGCCTGGGGATCAGGAGTAGAATTAGTGAAATTACCCGCGAAATTAACATCGGGAGTGGCCAGGTTTTGCCCAGGGGAGTCGAGGTTCTGACCCAGGGATTTCTGACCAAAAGTGCGGAACTGATTGTATTCCTCCACCAATCGGAGTTCCTGAATCCGTTGCTGTTCTGCCAGCATTTCATGGCCAATTTCTATCAGGTGAGCCAGGGAAAAGTTGGGCTTCTGAAAGTTGGGAGGGGTTTCGGCACTATTCACCAGCCGCCGGGAAACCTGATCTAGACCAATTTGATGGATAAACTGGCGAATTTGCTCATCGTAGATCCGCGATCGCAAAGCACTGAAAAAATCAATCGCTTGCTGAGAAAATTCTTGAACTAATTTTGTGATCTCAGTCCCTGACAGCCCATCCGTCTCAAAGATCCCGCCTGCAACGCCGATCCGTTCCTCCAGGGTGGGTTCCCAGTAGAACTTCACCATCCGTCCATCCCGGATCAAGGGGGCATAGAGGGTAGAGAAGTCATTCCCCGTGACAATCAAAGGAATGCGTTGCAGGGGAGTGCTATCGTAGCTTCCCGGTAACTGAACATTGGTGGGATTGTCCGCAATATTCATCAGGGTGGCATTGACCAATTGGGTATTCACTGTATATTGGGTGCCGGCATCAAACCGTCCGGCCCCGGCATCGAGATCATTGATAAAAATCGCACACATTTTTCCTTGAACCCGCACCTGTTCTGCGGCTTCTCGGTAACGCAGCCTCAGCAGTCGGGCCGGATCCCCAGCATCGGGGCTTTCCAACTCTCCCCCGGAAATCACTACGGGCTCAATTCCCAGTTTTTCAAATACCTGCTCACATTGAAAGGTTTTACCCTCCCCCTTGCGTCCATGAATCCCTAGAATCAGCGGGACTCGAATTTGGGGCAGGTTAAGGTAGTTTTTTGTAATGTGAACGGCGATCGCATCTAGGAATCGTGGGGAAATGTAATAGGACATGGGAATCAATCTGGCTCCGATGAAAAAATCTGTTGCAATCGCTCCACAACCCGGTTCAGGGCAACGGAGCGGGAGGCTTTGAATAAAATCCGATCCCCCGGTTGGATCAATTGTTGCAGGCGATCTGCCAGGTTTTGATGGGCCTGTTCAGACTCAATCCCGGCAATCTCAATCCAGGGTAATCCTGCTGCCCCGGTGGCCATTGCCGTGGCTGCCTCGGGGTCAGCGAAGATGAATAACGCATCCAAGTTCAATTCCCGAGCTATTTGACCGACCTGTTGATGGAACTTCACGGAGTAGGCTCCCAATTCCTTCATAGTTCCTAGCACCGCAATATGGCGCTGACCGGGGGTGGCCCGCAGCAATTTTAGGGCGGCTGTCATGGATTCTAGACCGGCGTTATAGGTTTCATCCAACAGGATAATATCATCGGCTAAGAGATGTTTTTGGGCTCGACCCCCTGGCAGGTTTACCACAATGCCTGACTTGAGAGGAGCATACAATACTTCCGGAGAGATCCCTCGACCCTGAATCACTTTAAATGCCGCCAGAGCTGCCAGAAAGTTGAGGGCATTGTGATCCCCCGGGAGGGGCAGGGGTAGATTAATGCCTTCAACTTCCAGGGTTTGGGGGTCAATCAGTTTTCCCCGCAGATCTCCCTGCTCCAGGCCATAGGTCAAGGTGTCCCCTGACCAGAACTGGGGGGCTGTGGCCATTAATTGGGAATTGTCTGCGTTGAGAACAGCGATACTAGTGGGGGACATTTCCGCTAGCAATTCACATTTAGCCCGGGCGATCGCCGCCTCTGACCCTAAACGCTCGATATGGGCCGTACCGACATTTGTAATCAAGCCGATAGTGGGATGGGTGATTTGAGTCAATTTGGCAATTTCTCCTGGCCCTCGCATGGCCATTTCAATCACCGCATAATCATGGTCTGGGGTGAGTTGCAAGAGGGTTTTTGGCACACCAATTTCATTATTGTAATTGGCCTGGGTTTTATGGACATTTCCCTGGGTTGATAATACTGAAGCAATTAATTCTTTGGTGGTGGTCTTACCCACTGAACCCGTCACCCCGATGACTGGAATGGCAAATTGTTGTCGCCACCATCGGCCTAAATATTGATAGGCAACTTGAGTATTTTCTACGGGAAGTAGGGGCAGATTGGCCCACTGTTGGGCCCGATTGCGAATAAATTCATGGTCTACGATCGCACAAATTGCTCCCTGGGCGATCGCCCTTTCGACAAATTCATGGCCATCAAATCGTTCTCCTCGTAGGGCCACAAAAACTTCTCCGGATTTCAGGGTTCGGGTATCCGTCGTAATGCCCTGCAGTGGAGTCTCTAGACCAGAATTTTCTAAGTTAAAACCTAAGCCAAAATCTAAGTCAAAACCCAATTCAGAACCCGAGTTAAAACCATGGGAAATTAGTTGTTCAGAAAGCTGAAGGAGTGTGATAGGATAAGCCATGTTGTGAGCTGGAGTGGACTAAACCTTATTATCTAAAGTTGGAGGTCTTAATGCAATACTCTTGCTATTCCGGGTTTAAGGCTGAGTAATCAAGCTCAGAAGACCAAGCTCAGAAGATATGAAAAGGGTATTAGGTGGCCCAAGCAACCTGGACTGACAACAGAAATAAGCAGTTTTAAGCAGCATCATCCTGATTATTGGGTAACCGACAATTTTTTTAATACCCTTTCAGATGAAACGGTTAAATCGTCGTTAGGGGTTAGTAGAGGCTCAACTTGCATATTGCAACGGTTTATACTGCAATTTAATGATGCAATATTGCAATGAGTTCTGGAGTGATGTGGTTGTGACAATTGAGTTCAATTTTCAGGTTTTTCCTGTAAACCTTTTCCAAAGAGCGCAGTGACTATAATAGAAAGATAGTGCGTCTTTACTTGACGAGTTGAAGTGGGTAAGCATCAATGAAGAAACCCTTAGCAAATTCTTATAATCGGCTGGTCACTCCTCAAGAGCAGTGTCTCTATGACTATTGGGGAGAGCAAGTTGATTTACAACCGACGGATGAGCTGATTGAGCAATTTCAATCCCTTTTTATCCTCGGATCGGGCTGTTCTGATGGTCGAATTACCCAGGCGTTAGAAAAGATCCTCAACTCCAAGCTTGCCGAAGAGGATTTCATCTTTATTCTGAATCGCTGCTGCTATATCTTGCTCAAGGGATGGCACTCTGTTCACAATCGTCGCGAAGCCATTGACCAACTGATTCAGCTTTTTGAGGATGTTGCTCATCAGCCAGCCAACTCTCATCTGCAGTCTCGCAGACAACAACAGCTTCTAAAATTTGTTCAGGCATTTGCTGCTAGTGAGCAATATTTTGCCCTCAAGCGTTTTGCTGAAGTGATCTGTCAATCCTCTCACTATTCTTCCCAGTCCCAACCCCTGAGAACTTTGATTCCTCGCTATCCCTATCTGTACCGCCATAGCCTGCTGAGTGAGAATAGTTCCTACGAACACCAACAGATGATCCAGCAAATTCAGGTTCATCGACAGCGAAAATTTGAACTGGATTTGTCTCGATATGCTGCTCATCAATGGCGACGGGCGGAAGTTGCCCGGATTTCTATGGAGGCGGCACAAAAAATTCAATCTCCAATCGGCAATCCCACATTGCTCAGTGATCGGGAATTAGTCACTTCTTTGAGGCAGTTTGCCGGGAAAGTTGAAGGCAATTCTACTTATCAGGACATGGCAAAACGATTTATCAGCCATACCTACTCGACAACAACTTTCCATAGTTTCAAAGATGACCTGTACGAATATCTCGTCCCCAACTGTTTTAGCTCAAGCTATGCCCGGCAACAGTTTAGTAATAAGCTTTATCGGCAACTTCAGGATACTATTCCCCATAACAATGGGGAGCTATTTGATGAGTTCTTGTTGCTGAGAACCTGTAGTCAAGTTTTGAATTTTCTGGTCATTGATAGTCCCCAAAAACCAAATCACTTTGTTTTTGTTGATTTGATTGGGAATATTGGCCCAATTTTTACTGTGGGTTTGTTGCTGAAGGTGGTGTTGCTCTGTCGTAAAGTCAAACCTTACCTAGAAAAGCGAATTTCTATTCTTTTTAACCATTACGAATCTTCCGCCCAGGATCAAGTTCTCTGGCTGGTCAAGGTTTTAGAAAACTTGAATATTGCCTTGACGGCAAATTTTGGTCGGGTTGATCTTTCCTTTGTAAACTAGTATTGCCAGGTTTTGGATAGGTTAAGGCTAAGTTAATCAGACAGCCTGACCTGGTTTTCAAATTTTAGAGTGAATTTTGTGGTAAGTTTTATGATAAAATATAGATGTAATTTAGATTCAGAAGTATGAATTGTCTTGGCTACAGAGGTTTTGAATTTTCATTCACTGCTGCAACGAGCCAATTTTTTTCTCTGAATTTGACTTTTCCGATTTGAGCATAAGATTGGAGTTATTCCATGTCGATTTACGTTGGTAATTTGCCTTATACTGTTACTCCAGAAGAACTGACCACGGTCTTTGCTGACTACGGCGCAGTCAAGCGAGCAACTGTTCCAACTGACCGTGAAACAGGCCGCTCTCGCGGTTTTGGTTTTGTAGAGATGGCTACCGATGAAGACGAAAACACCGCGATTGAAGCATTAAACGATGCAGAATGGATGGGTCGTCGTCTACGGGTCAATAAAGCCAAGCCTCGTGAAGATAATGACCGGGGCGGTGGAAACAATAAGCAGCGAGGAGATTTCTCAGACTCTTATTAAAGTAAATTATAGAAATTGTTAGGTTTGTCTTCGTGGCTTCATTGTTTGATGGAGCCATTTGAGTTTGAAGCGGTTAGCAAACCTGGAGCGCAACATTCGATCAATATTCGATCAATCACCATGCTCTGTCAAATTCTCCGTGCCGTGGAAATCACGGTGAATTTGTGAGGCGGCGGATAGGCTTGAACTCTCATCAACAACCTCCATTAACTTTAAGAAATATAAAAGCTCGACAGGCTGTCATTTGACAATTCTCAGGATACTGAGGAAAGCTAGATAAGGTGTAGTTTTGATAGCCGATATCTTGCCTTACCAAACTTTAAAAAGGAGAACAGTCTTGAAAAAATTCCTGAAGCAGTCACTATTTGCTCTGATCCTGGGGGCTATGTGTGTTTTTAGTTTCCAATTCTCAGCCTTGGCAGAAGGCAACCCTGAGAATGGTGCCAAAATTTTCGCTGCGAATTGTGCTGCTTGCCATGCCGGAGGCGGTAACGTAGTTATGGGCAATAAAACCTTGAAGAAAGATGCTCTAGCTCAGTACAATATGGCTAGTCTGGATGCGATTACGAACCAGGTGATGAAGGGTAAAAATGCAATGCCTAAATTTTTAGGTCGTCTAAATGCTCAGCAAATTGAAGATGTTGCTACCTACGTATTAGCCCAATCGGAAAAGGGTTGGTAAATTGAGAGTTTGCTGCGGACAGCGGCAAGCTTTCTAATATATAGAGTTCTATTGAAAAATATCTTGAGCGGGCAAAAATCGAATTGGAGTCCCTTGAATCAAAGATTGAATCTCAGCTTGAATGGCTGCCGGAGATAAATCTTCCCGAGTAATCAAACATTGCAATACTTTAAAACTTGGCGTATCAATCCAGTAATAACCGCTATGGACATCAATTTTTTCCGGAAAAATAACAGGGAATTTATCCCATCAATCACTAGACTAGTTTGAGGGCTTAGATTTAATTTGGCCCCATTTATTCCTGGCATCTCAGAGCAATCCAGGTAGTTAAACTTCTCGAATAAATCACGGGCTGAAGTAGGTTGAACCGCCCCTTGAGAAGAGAGCATTACTCGAATACAGAGAGAATATTTAGGAGCTTCAGAGGCTTTTTGGAGCGACTTTAGATAGACATTCCCTAGCCTCAAACCAGACATTTCTAAACTGGGTTCACTAAACCAGTTCCCTAGCAAGGAAAGATAGCGCAAAACAACATCGCGATCGCTAGAAAACAAATAAATGTCTCGACATCGCAGGATTGCCGAACGCACATAATTATTCCGACCTTCTCGGAGAAACTCCAGCGGAATATCGGGTGCTGATAGAATTAGTTTATTCAGTTGCAGATATTCCCCCATATTCGTACTACTAAGCTGTTCCAATCGATCATCTTTGCCAAATCGATCCGAGAGGATTCTCAACAAGTTAACCATTAATAAACAACCCATACTATGGCCCACCAAATTGACCTTCAGGGATGGCAAAGCCAGCGGCGCATCAGACCCTAAACCAAACGGCATACTGCCATAGGGATTTTCCCCCAAGGCTTTATCCAGCCGCCAGAAAAATTCGGCTAGGTCAGGGGCCCCGTAGTGAATTGCCCGGTAGCGATCTCGCTGATAGACTACCAACCGCAACAATTGCATCAACATCAACCATAGAACAAACACCACAAAGGCAACCGCCTGCCACTGCCAGAATAGGGAACCTAGATTTCGCCAATTCAGCCAGGCCCAAAGGGGATCTAAGATTGGATCCAGGCCGAACCTGGAGAGCAGGGGCACAATCCCCAGGGCCGATAGGACATACAAAACTGTGCCGATTCCCCAAGACAGCAGAGCAATTACCGCCAGGAACTTAAAAAAAATGCCCCAATTTCGGCGGGCATCCAGCCACAATTGAGGCGCAAAGATCGGTTGTTCACTGGGCCAGACATAGCCAATGTAGGCACTTTTCTCCGTCAGAGTTCCGACATAATTAATTGGCCCCTGGAGGCAGATAGATTCCGCTTCATTGATAAAGGCTTGATAAAAGCTAGTGGCAGGAGTGGAATAGCCATGGGTTCTCAGGGTCAAATGCTGAAATTGTTCTGAGCGGATCATCGCCCCAAATTCAGCAATATTGAAGAAGGGCCGAAATCGATCTAAAGGAGGCAGTTGCCGATTCAGATTTAAAGAGGGCGGGGCTGTGCTGACCACCAAAAAGATATTAGAGTGCTGCCGATCTACATAGACTTCAAAGTTACGGCTGATGGCCCTGGCAAATTCCTGATTGCCCCAACTGTTTAACACTTTAGTCACATAGACGGAATTCACCTGATGGGCAAAGGCGGGATATTCTTCTAGGGGACAAGTAGAACGGAGAGCTTCTACAATTTCTGTCTCAGACCCATAGGCTCCATAGGTTGGCAATCCCTGAACCTTTGTGGGCTTAGTGTTGGGGGGTTGGGAATGGGCAAGCTGCACGATTCTAGTCTTTGTCCACCAATCTGAAAATGGGGCTGAATTATTCACAATAAACTCTAGCCAGGTACAGTCATTATTAACCGTTTGCGGATGCCATTGCAAAGGCAATTTTTGATAGTTTTGTGGGGTTCCCATGCCTATTTACCTGAACTTTAAATCGTTTTAAATAACCAGATTCTGATCATTTGAGGAATCTGATCCAACCAGAGAAAAATCTTGGGTGCGGGTCTCTCGCCCTCTAAAAACATCTGTCTCGGCTGTTCCACTCTATTCACTCTGATCCTAAGTAAAAATTTACAACTTCGGGTAACTAAACACTTTATTTTATCTGAGAGCCGGTGAACAATTTACACTTCTGTCACAAGATCTTAATTTTCTTTAACGCTTGTTAAGTTTTTGCTAGGAAAAAAAGACATTATTAGATTAAAAAATACATTGATTAAATTGATTAATGAGTTAAGATAGCTTGTGCTACGATTATGAAGTTTGTATCTGTTAAACTCCAATTAAGTTTAAATTTAGCTAATTTAGTTAATATCGTGGGAACTCGAGTTGGCAATCTTCAGGTTACAAGGGTTATAGATGGGGATACAATCAAAGTTCTACTGAACGGCCAGCAGGAGTTCTTGAGGCTTCATTGCGTCGATACTGAAGAGTCTTTTTCCAATGGCACAAAGCCAGTCACCGATGTGGGCATCGCTTCAACCGAAATGGCCAAGCGGTATTTTTCAGACTCTAACGGTAATCTATCCCAGGTGGATCTGGAATTTGATGGCAATGAACTTCTCGAAATTTGCCTGGAAAAATATCGGGATGGCTACGGTCGCCTAATTTGTTATGTTCATCGGGATGGTGAAAACTATAACTTGAAAACCATTCGAGAAGGTTGGAGTCCTTATTTTATTAAGTACGGGCGATCGCAGGAATATCATCAACAAATGATGCAGGCAGAGGCAGAAGCCCAGGCCCATCAAAGAATGATCTGGCATCCCGACAACCATCATCACCACGGCATTGGTCGCAATTATGAGTTGTTAATGCCCTGGTGGTCGTTGCGCGATTCGATCACCCAGGATTACCACCTCAATGGGATACCCGCTGGAGTTTTTTCCGTGCGCCTGGACTATCCCAAAATTCTAGAGGCGGCGGTAGCAGAAGCATGGGTGACAATTTTTTGCGATTTACAGGATGGCATCACAAAATGGATCGGCAGTGGGGCGCTGATTCACACGGGTTCAAAAGATCATATTGTTAAACTCTGGGTTCCTGAGGCTAAACTTGAGAAGAATGCGGGTCTAGTTCACTTAATTCAGCGGCGATATGCAGGGTTGGGGCGAGGCTATGCCTATGTCAGTGGCTATGTCGTGATGTATCGAGACAAGCCAGAAATCACCCTCACTGATCTACGACAAATCTCAGACTTTTGTCCAAAACAAGTAGAATTATCCTCTACTCAATCTATCAGTCCTTTACCAGCGCCTCGGTGTTGAATGACCTGAATTTAAATGGCTAGGTGATTTGAATGTAGGAGGGTTAGGGACATGTAATCCCTCCTAGCTTTAGGTTGCATACCTCAATCTAGCGCATGGAAATCTTTTATAGCGATTCCTGATCACGTAAGGTACAGATTTAAGAGATGGTGGCACGGTGTGCTGCCACATCTCGCACTCCAGCAGCCTCGGAAACGCTGTATCTAATGTACCTTCCGACTGTGGGATTAAAATGAACAGATTAAAACTACAGCGTTTTCTAAAAATTGCTGCGCTTGACAATCCCTAACTGTTTAAGTTGTTTTTTTGGGGTTAGCTTTGCCAGGTTTGAATCGAAATTCAATTTTTGATCTGAATCCTTCTGAACTAGCAACATCTAACCCAGGGCTTTAGCCCTTTCCAGGGGACTCTTGAAATTGGACTGGAATGTCTTGTACTGGCTCACTATAGAAGATATGCTTGAGGGAATGGGAGGCTTGGCGGTCATGGAAGTAAAAATCAAAACACTGACTCCGCTCTGGACAGGAGGGGTTGAGACTGGGAAAGTAGACCGGATTCATGAAACTGGTATTTTGGGCAGCCTACGTTGGTGGATGGAAGTGTTAGTGCGGGGTATGGGGGATCAGGTGAACGATCCAACATCTGACGAGCGCAGTGGCTTTGATGCAGAGAAATACCAAAAGTCACAAGCTACAGATGAGCGTCAGCGCCTTCGTGATGCCGGATTAGGCGATGTCTCCCAGATTTTTGGTGCAACAGGCTGGAAACGACGATTTCGACTAACCGTAAGCGAAGAAAACCTAGAATGGCAACCTAGCATACCGCTGAAGATTACGCCCCCCGATCGCACACGTGGTTGGTTCCTCAATCCGGGTTGGCTGGGTACGCTTACACTGACCTTACAAGGCGATTCAGAAACTCTGGCAAAACTTCATGCTCTTCTGCGCTTCATGGAGGCATGGGGTAGCTTGGGTGCGCGTCCACAATTGGGATATGGAGCGTTTCGTATTATTGATATTAAAGATCCTCCTCCAGCAGCCTGTTATGCAGTCTACGGCGATCGTCCTCCTAGCGATCAGCCAGACCTACGCACCTTCACCTTCTTCAAGCTACGCTTTACACCCAAAACAGCAACTTGGTGGCACACGGTTCCTGGCATCCGAGAACTGCGGACAAGACGAGACAGTTGGACAGAGCTTGAGAAATTAACTGAACAAGGCATGGTTCCCACTACGCCTGCCTTGAAAAATTATCTTCGCTACCATCAGCAATGGTCATCGCCCTCCCTCCCTCATTGGTTGTTCGGCACAATTCGGCAGGGAGAAAGACTGCGCAGTAAAGTTGCTTTTAGCTGGGCTTATCGCCCAGAAAATACAGAGGAGTGGGAGATTCGAGGTTGGATGTATTTGCCTCAAGATAGGAATGGACGCACTTTTCAGAGGGAGATTTTGAGTGCATTTCAAGATAAGTTAGGACAACCACAGGCTTGGCTGAAAGCGCTAGGTTTACAAGACACAGATTATCGTGCTGCTAAACTTATCCTGCCACCAGCCCAAAAGCCTTGGCAGACTCATTCTATTTCAGAAGTTCAGGCTCTTTTACAGAATTCCCTAACCGGAGAACAGCTATGATTCATAACATTCAGATCAAAGGATTTCGGGGTATTGAAACTGGTTCCATGAGTAAGTTTAAGCAGTTCAACATATTTGTGGGAGCTAATAATGCGGGTAAATCGGCTGTGATGGAAGTACTTTACTTGGCTAGCACCGCTAGCCAGAAAGTGGCTCTGATTAGAGAAGAAGATGATGGCGTAAAATCCAATACTGTCCTACTTTCAAAAGTGGATTTATTAGGCAATAATCCTTTCAGGCTAATTGGGGGTAAACATGGCGACTTAGGGGATTTAGATTTAAGTCGTATCGGAGAGAGAGTTTTAATTGTAGACGTACCAGATTCAAAAGCGACTTTACAACAATTTGATTTGGATATTAGTAAAAGCAAACTTGCAGCAGAAAATATTACCCTTTTCGCCCTAGAAAATTCTCAAGAAAATGAGGAGTTAGCTAAACTAATTTGGCAGGAGGTTAATACTTTATCTAATGTAAGCCGTATCGTATTTTGTTGGTATCCTGATTTAACTTATTACTTTAAAGGGAGTGCCAGTTGGGTAATTTCAGGACAACCCCCAGCGGCTGAACATACCTTTTTCTGCGATACATCAGTCGTCCAAAGCTATATTCCGATCTCCTTTTATCGGCGTGTTCTGAATGAAGTTCCCGGCTGGACGTACCGCATTGCCGAACATTTTGCCTCAATTTTTGAACTCGATCCCAACGCATTTACCGTACAGTTTGTTCCTGTTGCGGGCAGTCCCGAAAAACTACAGGGCAGGATTTCTCCTAAAGATAAACCCGCTTTATCCATTGATGCCTTTGGCGATGGCGCACGAGCTGCTTTCAAGCTCCTTGCTCCCCTAATCGTTATGGCAGAGCTAGCTACTCCTGAAGCCCCAGGCTTATTGCTTTGGGAAGAACCAGAATCATTTCAAAATCCGC
Source organism: Oscillatoriales cyanobacterium RM2_1_1 (assembly GCA_012033335.1). GTDB lineage: Bacteria > Cyanobacteriota > Cyanobacteriia > Cyanobacteriales > Microcoleaceae > JBHJGO01. The sequence continues at coordinate 13,376 of JAAURB010000044.1, read as the reverse complement.
AAACTTTAGGTAAACTTTTAGCAGAAGTTGTCAAAATTATCCGGGATAAACCCATTCAAGTTTTCATTGCCACCCAAAATTTAGAACTGGTAGCTTACATCACTCAAATGCTGGAAAGTAAAGACCTAGATCCTCAAACAACAATCTTATTTCATTTAAGTTTATATGATGGTAAATTAAAGTCATCTTGGTTCGATAAAGAAACTTTAGTAACATGGCTTGATTCCGGTATAGATCCCCGTGCTTGGAAAGATTTTGTGCCGCCGCTTCAATTTCAACTACAGGAGAAGTAAATATGACTATTCTTGTTTTTGGAGAAGGATCTACAGAGGAGAAGGTATGTAAAAAGGTGGCTGAGCTTTCTGGTTATCAGGCACAGTACATATCTTGTGGAGGCACAGGTCAACTTAATACTACAGTAATCAACAGAATTAGCCCGCTTCTACAGGAACAAGAGCCAGTTTACTGCATAATCTTACGCGATCTAGATGCCCACATGGGTGAGACTCAAACAAGTATTTTCCAAAGTATTTCTGATGCCTTGCAGAGAGGTTTAAATGCCATTGGTGTTCAAGTTGATACGCCACAGATGATACAAGATTCAACCCATGTCAATGTCTATAGATTGATGATGCCAGATTTAAAGTTCCGCCTAGCGGTTCATCTCGCAACAAAGCGATGGCACGAGTGTTTCATTAAGTCCACTATTGATGATTATGTTCTGGAACTTGCGCTGAGACAAAATACGGTGATTGAGTTGGCTAAAAAAGTTAGTATTCCACCAGATAGGCTGATTGCCAAAATTACGGAAGAAATTCCAGCCTTGTTAAGATCTAACGCTAATGGCATTGACGATCTAACTGAAGCAAAAGATTATGTACGTCTCTATGCAGCAGTTGTAAAATCAGCCACCTCTCCCGCTGTTTTTGCTGAGAGAACAATGGCGAAAGCACAGGAAGCTGATATTTGTGAGATTTTTCAACCTCTAATCGCGGCATTTGAATTTGTAGGAGGTGCATGATGCAATATGATTATTCGGCGACTCATGACTCCTGGCTTCAGCAAGCTATGTTTGCTAACGATAAGCGGAAATATTTACCAGAATGGCAAAATTGCTATGAAAAGAAAGATCCCGATCTAAAATTTGAAGATTTTAGTTTCATACCTAAACTCTGTGCCCTCAACTACCTCCCATCCCTCAGCTTTATGTTGCGGGTTCCATTCAAGTTGCAAAAACCCTACCTGAGCAAAGACGATCGCACCTTCCACCTCCTCGATAACCCGGTTCGCAAAGACAAAGTGTTTCAAACCCCAATGGTTGCCTCTAGCAGTTGGAAAGGGGCATTACGAGCGGCATTGTGGCAGATAGATCATCAAGAAGAAGACAAGCAAGTCATTCGCCTGTTTGGGAATGCTCGCGAAGATGAAACAGGACAGGCAGGTCGCCTCTACTTTTACCCCACCTTCTTTGACAAGATTGGGCTGGAAGTGATTAACCCCCATAGCCGCAAAACGGGTGTTGGTAAAAACCCGATTTTGCTCGAGTGCGTCCCAAGTGATGCTACAGGAGACTTTGTATTGCTGTATGTTCCGTTTGGAAAGGTTCAAGAAAGTGAAGTCGCTGAAGATTTGAAACTGGTTGCAGCAGGAGTAGAAGCCATGCTCACGGTCTATGGCTTTGGAGCAAAGACCAGCAGCGGCTTTGGTGTTGCAGAGGTTGAGGGTAAGGGAGAGTTGGCAATTCGAGCCGATTTGCCAGACTTAACGCAATCTGAACCTAAAGCAAAACAACCTGAACCTGAGTTGCCCCGCTATTTAATTGAACCTGGACAACTTCATCCAGACTTTCAAAATTCTGACGGTAGCCTCAAGTCTGAAGCGGAATATCTAAAAGGAAAACCTGGAAAGAGAGAAAAGCAGCTTTATGACAAGGCAAAAAAGTGGTGGGAACGCGAGGGTCGCCAGTTAGCAGAAACCACTACACAAGAGCCAATGCCCGAACCTGAACAACCGCTAAAATCATCTGTCACTGAAGTGGCTTTTGCTAACTTGAGGGAGTTGTACGATCGCGTTCAATCCATAGCACAACATTTACAGGAAAAACAACGATGACCAAGATACAAGAACTCAATCAAGAGTTGGCGATCGCCTACCAATCGATGCCATTCAAGCCTTTTGTCAACGCTGGCAAATTGCAGAATTAGCAGTATTTGGCTCGATTTTACGGGATGATTTTGATGCTAACAGTGATGTCGATTTTCTATATGTGCTGAAACCAAATGCTCGCTGGAGTTTAAGTGATCTAATTAAGGCTGAGGAAGAATTAGCCCAATTGCTAGGTCGGAAGGTTGATTTAGTCGGAAAAGCAAGTATTGAGCAGAATCACAATTGGTTGCGAAAACAAAATATTCTTTCATCAGCAAAGGTTATTTATGAAGATTGATAGAAATTCGGAATCTCTGATTGATATTGACTATTACGGTCGAACTGTTATTTCCTTTGTATCAGGAATGACGCAAGCCGAGTTTGCAGAGGATCGGAAAACGATCGCAGCCGTGATGTATGCAATTTCGATTATGGGAGAGGCAACCAAGCGATTATCTAACGAATTTCGAGAGGAGCATCCCCATTTGCCTTGGAAAGAACTAGCGGGTATGCGCGATCGTCTGGTGCATGACTACAGAAATATCGATCTGGACATCCTGTGGGATGTGGTTTCGGTTGAAATCCCAGCATTGTTGGTAAGTTTAGATCCTTTATTGCCGAGGCAAGAGGAGTGAGTTATGGGCGATCGCGCTCAAAAAATAGCAGAGCAGTTGTGTAATGGAGTAGAAAGCAATGTCTAAATTAGATGCAGTAACGAGTCGTCAGCAATTACTGGAGACAGAGCTTCACCGCTATGTAGAAGTGTTGCGAGAACATTATAATCCTGAATCAATTTGGGTGTTTGGCTCGATGGCGACTGGAGTAGTACACGAATGGTCTGATATTGATTTAGTTATTATTAAGAAAACCGAAAAACGCTTTCTAGATCGCAGTAAGGAGGTTTTGCAACTGTTGCGATCGCGAGTTGGAGTTGATGTTTTGGTATACACTCCTTCTGAGTTTGCTCAGTTACGTCAAGAACGGGTATTTATACGGGATGAGATTGTAGGTAAAGGTAAAGTGTTGTATGAGCGCAGAGCATGAGCGTTGGCTGACCTTTGCTCGTGAGGATTTGCGGATGGCAGAATTGGCAATGATAGAAGCACTTCATAATCAAGTCTGTTTTCATGCTCAACAATGCGCTGAGAAGACAATCAAAGCTCTACTAATCGCTCAAGATCAACTTCCACCCCGCACTCATCGACTGGGAGATTTAGTGAATTTGCTTGATCCAAACCCTCTGACTGCGATCGCCCTGGATGTTCAACTCCTCGATCGCTTTTACATCCCTACTCGCTACCCAGATGCTTTGCCCGGTTCTTTGCCAGAAGGGTTGCCGGAAGCTAGCGATGCTCAGGAAGCTCTGGCAGTGGCACGGCAGGTATTTGAATGGTGACTCAGGGATTGAGACAGTCTGAAGGAGAGCAGGAACAATGAGCGAATTATTTTGGCGACCATCGGATGAGCAACGGCAGACGATTTTGTTGATGGAAGTAGCTGGGCTTCTACATGATCTAGGGAAAATGTCAAATGGTTTCATCAAGAAATCAGCACAAGACACACCCACAGGATTTTCTTATGATTATGAATTGATTGCCGATCCCAACATAGTATTTCCTCCTATAGCGAAAAGTGTTTCCCAGCGTGTTAATGATATGCAAAAAAAGCAGCTAACACTAACAGACATTCATTATTCAAATACCGCCTTGACATAACAAACTATCTGCAATCTCAAAGTTTCCAAGGCTGGGATTCGCAGTCGTATAATCTTGCAGAAGTTCTTCTTGGGCAATTTGCATCACAAGATTTAGCAACGATTTTGGGTAAAGGCTTTGAGCTAGCTAAGTTAATACGAGAGCTTCATGGGATTGCTCACTACGAAAAAGAAGAGCCAGATAGAGACCGTGATAAACAGCAATATGCAAGTACTTATATTGCATCTCCTTTTGGGCTGGAGACTCATGTTCAAATTGATCTTTCCAACAAAGATCTTAATCACGCATTGACTAATTTACCCATACATAACATTCCTCAGATACATACAAGTGATAGACAGCAATGGCTAGAAGAAATAAAAAAAATGTTTGTCTCAAGGAATTGCAGATACTTGTCGTCCAACCAATGAAGTCTCTCTCTGGGACTGGGGCTATACCGTTGCTACGCTTACCAAAGCGGCGACTGCTTATATCTTCAAAAACGGTTGGCCCTCTGATATCAAAAGTTTGCCCTTCTGTACCCTGAGAATTAACCTAGATATTCTCGATCGCTATACCCATAGCGATAAGATCAGTGATTTATTAGGAATCCAACAAGTTCTGAATGATGCGTTCAAAGGTGTACAAACACTGCTCGAAGAAACTTATGCTTTTGGTAATCAGATTCATCGAGATGAAACAGGTGCTTACTACCTGCTGCCTAACATCTTTGATGACACAGGGAAAACAGCACTAAGAGAAGAGATTCAGGCATTATTTTCACCTGATTTACGTCCGCAAGTCCATTTCATCAATCCAATTACAGCAGGTCAATTAGATGCAGACAAATTGCGTTCACGGGAATTAGTAGCTGAACCACGTAAGAAGGCGTTGGAGCAGAAACCAGTAAATGCTGATAATAATTTCTACTTGTTTGAGACAGAGTGGAAAGACGGTCGTCCCAAAAATTCTGAAATTTGTACGGTCTGTGGAATGCGGCCCGTTGGTTATCCGCGTCAAGGTTCGCAACCCGAAATAGAGAAGCCACTATTTAGATGGGCAACAGAGCGGAAAGCAAAAGATCGAAAGATCTGTCGTATTTGTTTAAATCGTCGTGATCGCCGCTCTGAGCAGTGGGTTAAAGACATTGCCCAGCAGAGTCCACAAAATACAATTTGGACAGACGAAGTTGCGGATGATAACGGTCGCCTAGCATTATTTGTTGGCAAACTAGGATTAGAAGGTTGGCTTGATGGTACATTACTTTCCACCATTCAAGTTGCTGGCAACATTACGAAGAATCCCTCTCCGGCTCGGTTGTATCGCATTGCAGAGACAGCCCGTGCCTTTTGGGAAAAGGTGACGAATGAAGTAATGCCTAATGCAGTTGGGCTGTCCCCTTTTCGCCTAGAGTTACACCCAGAAACAAATAATCTAGACGAGCTGGGTGATTACCATGCTTATGACCTAGACATAGACGGCATAGTTCTAAGCGTAGTTTGGGATAAGCCACGCCAGAGATTTTTAACAACAGATAATTTGAGCTATTTTGCTACTCAGTTGTCCCCAAATGCACGAGATAACTGGATTAGCAAGTTGGCAGGAAGGACATTTCAAATCCTGGAACCCTCGTTCTTTTTGCAGTCTAGCCGTAAAAAGACTGAAGTGACCTTTAAAGAAGTTAAGGAGATTGGGAGCTATCAACCTGCAATTCCTCTATTGGCTGAGCCAACTTTATGTTTAATGCTAGTTCCTGCAAATAAAGCATTAGAACTAGCTCATCAAGTCAAGAAAGAGTACGAACAACACATGGGGCGGGTGCGCGATCGCCTTCCCTTAGATATAGGGCTAATTTTTTGCAACCGCCGCACTCCAATTCGTTCTGTACTGGAAGCTGGTCAGGCAATGCTGAATATATCAGGTCAATTTGATATGGATAGTGGTAAAGGCTGGGAAGGCTGGCGATTGATGAAAAAAGATAACTCAGGGGACTTTTGCAAATTAGAGTTTGACAACGGGATTACTTGGGAGATGCCAGTGGTTACTGGTGACAGCAGTAAGAAAGATGAGTGGTATCCGCGATTATATCAGGGTAATTCTTGGGAAAAAAAGAGTTCAAAGCCAGAATTAAGACATATTTGTGATTTAAAGCCTCGTAACTTGAATATGCCAAAAGATAAAGGACAAAAAGTATGGGTTAGACCAAGCCATTTTGACTTTGAATACCTCGACAGTACCGCCCGTCGCTTCGAGATTTACTACGACGAAAACGGTCGCCGTCCCCGTCGCACTCGCCCCTTCTACCTGGAAGACTTAGACCGATTCGATAAACTCTGGAAAATTATGAAAAACTTGAAAACATCCCAACGCCATCAGGTGATTTACACTATTGAAGCCACCCGCGAACTTTGGTATGGACAAAATCAGCCAGAATCATTGACCGATCCAGTATTCCGGCAGTTTGTTGAAGATACACTGGCCAATGCCGCATGGCCCAAAGCCAAACCATGGCATGGTTTCTCTGAAGAAGAACGCCAACTCATTCCAGCCGGAGTGCGGGGCGAACTCGCTGACCTGGCAGAACTGCATATGGAAATCTTGAAAGAGCGGTAAGGAAAACAATAATGGCAACGTATAAACGGCAACGCTACCTGTTTATGACCCTCGACCCGGTGCATATCGGCACTGGGGGCTATCGCTTGGGACGAGTAGACAACAGTATTGTGCGAGAACCCGGCACCAAAATTCCGAAAATTCCTGGAACCAGTTTACATGGGGCGGCGCGATCCTACGCAGCACAATTATATGAAACACCAGAAGCAGCAGGACAAAGCCACGACAAAATTGACAAGCCAGATGAGAATCCCGTCTGCTACACTTTTGGCTATATCAAAAAGTCCAAAAATGACAACGACAATGATAAAGCCACCATTTATTCTGGTGTCGTGAATATTTTTGATGCTCATATTGTTCTCTTTCCCGTGCATTCAATGGCGGGGCCTGTGTGGGTCAGCACAAAAGAACGATTGGAAGATGCAGGCTTTACGGTAGAGAACTTACCAAATGACTGGAATAACATCAATACTGCGGTATTGAACTGGCAACGATCGGATGCTCTGAATTTGGGCTGGTTAATGCTTCAAGTTTCTGGACAGCAAGCAACAGTAACTGCTCCGGATGAGTGGAAGGACGATAAACGTTGGCAGGCGATCGAAAAAATCGTTTTGGTACAGGATGCGCTCTTTAGTCAAATAGTAAATAGCAATTTAGAAGTACGAACGTCGGTAGCAATTAACCCAGATACGGGTGCAGCCGAAGAAGGGGCGTTGTTTACTTACGAAGCCATTCCCCGTGCCACATTTCTCACCACAGAAGTAGTGCTGGATGATTACCGTGATGGTGAAAAAGATCGTCCGTTTCCTAAAGATAAAACCGCTAAAAACGAGCCACTACTAGGAGAGCCGTGGCAATGTCCATTATGTGTCGTAAAAGCTGGCTTTGGCATGATTGAGTGGCTAGGAGTTGGGGGCATGGGTACACGCGGTTTTGGACGCATGGCTGTCGTTGGTAACCCTTGGGAAGAGAACTATGGTAAGGAGAAAACCAATGAGCAACACAGTCACTAATCTCGATCGCCTCGCTGCGCAACACGCTCAGGCAGTAATTACTGACACAAAAGATAGAAAGTCTAGTGATGTAGAAAATACCATCACAAAAGCTTTGGGCATATTGCAAGAGGATGGTGTTTACGCTTGTTTTCTTTACCTGCTAGCGAAAGAACAGGCAAGTAAAGAGGATAAAAAGAAGAACAAGAAGTCGGCTGGAGAATTTTTAGTAAAGCATATGCTTTGCTTACTTGATAGCTTAGAAATTGGTTGGGGAAAGCTAACGAGCGATAAAGCTGAGGACATACTTTCCTACCTCATTCAAAATGACAAGAAAGACAACGAGAAGATTAGCTTAGAGCAACTATTGTTGACTAAAGAAACCCTGGAACAAATGTTGATTTATGCCCGTTATGGGGCAAAGGCGCGGCAAGATACTAATTCAGGCAATGGGCAGTCAGATAGTCAGGAGAACGATTCGTGACCTGGACAGCTTACCGAGTCGTGTTTAAGCTGAAGTCCCCCATGCACATTGGCTGCGGCAAAGTTGGTAATGTTCAACGGACTCGTCCTTATATTACTGGGCGTTCCTTTTGGGGCGCACTAACGATGCGACTAACCCGCGATGCAACAAACGGCCCTGCAACAGATTCAAGTGAATATGAAAAGTTTGGGAAAAAAGTTCATAACCAGTTAGCTTATACTTATTTTTATCCAGCGATAAAACCAAAACAAGAAGACTATAAAGTTCAATGGCCGTGGGATAATGAAAGTCAATTTCGTCGCCGTTTCTTGAGCAGCTATGCTAGCACCGCCCTGAACTATCCCCAACAAGCGACTGATGAAGGATCGCTCCATGAAGTGGAATTTATTTCACCTCGAACATTGGATGAAGGAAAGCAAGTTTTTTTCATCGGTTATGTATTTGAAAAGGCTAAATCCGAATTGGACTGGCAAGCAGCTTGTCAACGACTACAAATTGGCGGTGAACGCGGCTATGGTTGGGGAGATTTACAATTACTACAATTACAATGTGTTGAACCGGTGAAACCAACAAATCCTCAGGAATTATATAATGCCCAGTATTCTTGGGTAGAACAAGACGAATTGATTGTCATTCAAGTTTCAGAAAACAGCGAACTTTTAGCCCATACAAAAACAACAAAAAACTTATCAGCTCAAGGTGAAATTGAACCGTTAGTGGGTCGAGAATGGAAAGTCTCTGGTCAAGCCGGACAGCATGTCGAAAAATTTTGCGATCCCTGTTGGGTTCCAGGGAGTCAGGTGAACCAACCTCAAAATCAATCCCCAAAATTCATGATTCGAGACTTTGGCCTCTGGGAACAAGTTTCGGTCAATTAGTCAGCCTGTTATAGCAATTGCCACTAAGGTTAGGACGCTGCCTTGAGAACGCGTACTCCATTGCTTCTCGCGCTGCCGTATCCCAGCAACAGAGTTTTCAGCAATTTAGCATGTTGAGTTAGTAGATACCGGACGTAGCAATTGATGTCGCAATTGGCGGTTGAGGGTTTACTGAGAGTTCGCAAACTTTCTTGGGAAAAATACAAGGACTTACACCTTTAACTTACATAATGGCCTTCCTATCAATTCGTAAGTCCTGTTTGAAGCGGAAATATAACGGAGAAGGTTAAAGGATGTAGCAATTTTCAAACATCCTCTCAAATAGCTGATACGATAAAATGAGGTTTTCCTGGATCTAAAGATCAAGACAGTAGCGCAGGTTACAAAATCTCTCCTGCTGAACGCTGAAACAACCTAAGCCAGGGAACATAAGCTCTACTTATAACCATAAAGTTGGGAGAGCCTAAACTGATTTGATTCTTATATCTTAAACAAATTCAAATTCAGTTTACTATATATTATGACTCGCAAAAGAATCACACTCTCATTGCTTATGGGGTTAAGTTTACTGAGCAGCAATGTACTTTTGTTAAAAGAAAATTCTGCTTTGGCTAAATCTGTCACACCTCTAGAGCGAACTTCTAAAACTTCTCTGGTCATTACACAGGTAGACAATTCTAGTCCCGAAACAGGAGTAAATCCTGAATCGGATTTTTTCAAGCAAGCGGAAGCTGAATTCAACGTCCTAGGTGAATATGGAAAAGATTTGTACGTGCTCTATCGCTTAGTTGAAAAACTGGCCCGTGCCAACAATTTAGACGAACGCAATTGGCGCTTTCGACTGGTGAACCAGTACGAGATCAATGCAAGTGCCTCCGAACTAAATTTACTGACCTTTTATGCAGGTTTAATTGATCAACTGCATGGAGACTATGAGGCGATCGCCTGCATTGTCGGTCATGAAATGGCCCACCATGAAAAAAATCATATTCCACTTAAGGTTAAGCTTGCCGATGAAATGGAGAGACTCAAACAGGAAGCGGATCAAGAACTCCTGGCTGAAGTTCAGCAAAATCAAAAGGGCTCTCGTAATGTCGTTGGTGGATTCATCGGGGGTATGGTAGATCGGGTTGTTGGGACTAGAGGACTGGCAAGCGCCACTGGCAGAACCCTGGATCAGAGTTTGGACAATATGGATGCGGCCGAGCGTCAACAAGCCCAGAAACGTGCTAAAGAAATTTATGAAGAAAAACTCGCCCAGCTAAATCAGGAGTTTTCAGCTAAAGTTCAAGAGCAGGAACTAGAATCTGACCGCTTTGGCTATCTCTATATAGCCAGGGCTGGACTTGATCCTCAAGGATGTTTCAGAGCAATGGATGTCCTGAATGATCTGCCAACCAGCCACTTACCTGGCATTACCCATCCTTCTACGCCTGAACGAATTCAAAAACTTAAGGCAATACAAGCAGAGTTCTCCACAGCTAATCTCGTTGCAGAGGGAAAAGCCAACTTGCAAAACAGTCCAACACCTCTAAAATATGCAGTTTCGCGGGATGGTCAATCAATTCGTATAGAGTCACGCCATAATCGAAATATTAATGATGTGTTGTAACGATACCAATTGGCCCTCAGACCCCAATATCAGGTTTGATGTCAACCATTAACTTTTTTAACGCTCCGGGTTGATTTTGTCATGTCATTCCCCCTGTCTGCATAGAATATGACTTTAAGGTCTATTACTTTAAGGTCTATCACCTTAGGGTCGTTGACAAATTTTTTACAAAGGAGAGACTACGGATGTCTGAGGCATTAGATAACGGAGTGGTTCAGCCTTATAAAGGTGATCCCTTCGTCGGTCACCTTTCCACTCCAATTAGCGATTCTGAGTTTACTCGAACCTTCATTGGAAATTTGCCAGCCTATCGCAAGGGACTTTCTCCCCTGCTGAGAGGATTAGAAATTGGCATGGCCCATGGTTACTTCATCGTTGGCCCCTGGACTAAGTTGGGGCCATTACGGGATAGCGATACTGCAGCAATTGGAGGCTTGATCTCGGCGATCGCCCTGATCCTGATTGCGACGATTTGCCTATCTGCTTATGGGTTGGTGTCTTTCCAAAAAGATGATCCGTTTGGTCAGGAAGCACCGGGCCCTGATCCATTGAAAACGGCTGAGGGTTGGAGTCAATTTTCCGGTGGTTTCTTTATCGGAGCCATGGGTGGGGCTGTTGTGGCCTATTTCCTGCTGGAAAATTTTGACGTTATAGACTCTATTTTCCGGGGATTCGTCAACAATTAACCAACCTGAAGTGATCGAGAGTCTCTGGATCACGGATATGAATATCAGTTTACATTCAGTTTGAACATTCAGTTTGAGGGTGTAACCTAAAACCCAGTTTGTAATTTTACTCAAAGGAGCATTTGAAGATGACAGGTTCATACGCCGCTTCATTCTTACCCTGGATTCTGATTCCAGTGGTTTGCTGGCTGATGCCCATTGTTGCTATGGGTTTGTTGTTTTTTTATATCGAAACCGAAGCTTAGTCGTTGCTAGATTAACCTGGCAAAATTAACCTGAATCCTCTACCCCTGTGGCAGAGGATTTTTTATTTTTTATTTTATTTTTTAAAAGCGATGATTGGAGTTGGTTATGATCCTGATCAACTTGACTAGAGGTCTGATCGGCAATCGCCTGAATCGTTTCTAGGGGAATCTGACAGAAATACTGGCGACGGAACTGTTCTTCTTGAAGAGCTGCCAGGAACTTTTGGATCAATTGGGTGGAAACCTCTAGCCTAGCTCCTGGCTGATCCTGGGGGCTCCGGGTTAATCGAAAGCCTCGATTCATTGGCTCAATATTGAACCCCAGGGTCTTCAATAACTCGAATCCTGCCTGTAGGGCACTATCCCCAATATTGAGTTTCTCCTCTAGCTGTTGACGGGTGACAGTTTCCCCAGTACGGCTGAGATACTTGGCGATCCCCAGCAGATTTTCCAAAGTTTCTCCCGGGGCAACCTCAGGTAGGGTATAGGCCAGGGCCAGGGGTCGGTTCTGGGCAAAGGCTTTGCGGAACCAGACCTGAAGCCCTGACCAACTGCTGGGACATTCCTGCAACACCAGGGGTTGAAGTGCCGGGGTAGCTTCTAGGGTAGTTTCCAGGGCAGCTTCTAAAGGTTGAGCAGCCGGTTCAGCGGAGGTTGAGTCTGGGGTTCTCCAGTCGAGAATTTGATAGATAGGGCTTTGAGGCAAATGGATTGGGGCTTCACTAATAGTAGAACGAATATCGAGCAAGCGGATTTCATACTGTGAGTTTCGCTGTTGATGGCGCTGTCGATTTCCAGGACTCAAGTCAAGTTCTACCAGGACATCCACCCGCTCCCCTGGCACTTCATCTTTGTAATGTCCCCACCATACCCCTGGAAATCCACTTGTAGTTGAGTCATCCCAGAGCTTGAAGGTGGTCTTGCTATACCGAACTGTACCCCCCCGCAAATCCTTTTCGTTAGCATTCCAGGGATCCGTGAACCAGCAGTTTTTGATCAGGATTTTGGGGGTGGGATTGCCCATGCCATAGGGCTCCAGGAGTTTTAGTTCCAGAAATAATTCTCGGCCCAATTCCGCTACAGAACAAACCAGATCGGCGGTGACGGTTGATCCTATCAGGATACCCGCCCAGTTGAGGGTTTGCCGCAACTGACGATTGATGCCATCGGTAAACAGGGATAAATTCTCCACATTCAAACTCAATCCCGCCGCAAAGGGATGTCCCCCAAATCGATGCAGGAGATGGGCCTGACTATTCATCAGTTCATAGAGGTCAATGCCTCGAACAGACCGGGCCGAACCCCTGGCCAGCTTCACCTCTGAGTCACCGGAATCCAGGCTAACCGCATCCATGCTGAGTAAAATTGTCGGTCGGCCATATTTCTGAGCCACCTGGCTGGCTACCAAGCCCAAAATTCCCACAGGCCACTGGGGATCGGTCAGTACAATCACATCCGTGGTCGATAAATCAAGTTGCTTCAGTTTCCTTTCCACATCCTGAACCAGCTCTTTTTGCAGGGCTTTGCGGCGACTGTTGGCAATTTCAGTTTCCAGGGCCAGTTTCAGGCAACGGGTTTGATCTCGACTGGTGAGCAACTCCACACAAAATTTGGCATCCCCGTAAATCCGGCTGACGGCATTAATTCGCGGGCCAATCCCAAATGAAATATCACTGGGGCGATCGCCACTGCCTTTGCACAGATCCAGTAATTTGGCAACGCCGGGGCGGGTCGGATTTTTGGACTGAAGATACAACCGCTTTAATCCCCGTTGGGCTAGATAGCGGCAGTCTCCCGTGAGCTGGACTAAATCCGCCACCAACCCAATGGCTACCAGATCCAGTAAATTTTCCAGGTGTACCAGCAATTCTGGGGCCGTTTGATAGAGGGCTTCCATCAGTTTGTAGGCCACCGCCACCCCCGACAGATGCCGCAAGGGATGGTCTGACGGCAAGCTACGGGGGATTCAGAATGGCAACAACGGGGGGACGTTCTGCGGGTAAGGTGTGATGATCCGTCACGATCAC
>JAAURB010000147.1 GCA_012033335.1 Oscillatoriales cyanobacterium RM2_1_1 | reverse complement strand
CGACACGCCACACAAATGTGATTTTGTTTACCCCTCATCTTGCCGTTTTTACGGATATGGCTGGAACCACAGTCAGGACATTGCATCAGATTGAGCCTCAATTCATGGCACTATTATGCAACGCCAACAAAACCACCATTCGCAAGATCTTGCAACGGGATGTTTCGCGCCTGAAAACGGACATTAACCTGCTGCTAAAAGATGCGACCAAAACCATTCGCCGCCAATATCCCAAGAGATTTCTGATTATTTTTGATAACTTAGATCGGATTTCGCCCCACATTGGAGAAAAGCTATTTTTTGACTACGCCGCCCAACTCAAAGACCTAGAAACCACCCTGACGGGACTTACGCAGTTAAGCCTTCTTTGCCCCCTGCCCCCAAGTTCGGTGGGAATCTAGCTCAAAGTCCCCCAGGATTGGGGGATTTAGGGGGTAGGTGCGTAAGTTCTACCTGATCTACACCCTACCTAAAGTAAACCTTCAGGTGCAAAAGAACTGAAGAAGCCATCGGCAACAAAAAAGATTTCGCTACCTGCCATCTGAGCTTGAAATTCGGGAGCAATAAATGTTCCTTGCTCAACTAGGAAAACTGTTTTTCCTGGCAACTGAGAGTCATAGATAAAAAGCTCGTCTATAGGTTGTGCTTGCTCAAATACATCACCATTAGTATGTCCTTGCAGCTCATCTAAAGCTGCTTCCAAACCTTCTAGCAAAAGCAGATCACCACCTTTAGCCTTTAAATTCTCAATTTCTTGAATCAAATTAGCTTCAGCATCCAATAGCATTTGTGAAGGATCATAAGATTCAAAGTTAGTTAGTGGGTCAGAAACTTGAGAATCGATTTCTACTTCTAAATAGTCTGCAGATCTGGCAGGGATGATTTGCATCGAAGACAAAAGTTGAAGAGGATCATTGATTAAGTCACCAAGACCCAGTAAATTTGCCATGTAATCTTCAGAATAAGAATCACCAACTAGCAAATCTTCTCCCACTTGTTTTAATTTCAGAAAGTAGGGAATATCATCACTACTAGAAGTACTCAAAAAGCCAGAGTCAAAAGAACTTTCTCCCATTGCACTAAGTTGTTCGATTGCAAAGGTATCACCCTCAACCTGATTAAAATCAAGAGCAGTGTCTGCATTAGATACTCCTCCACCAAGAATAAATAAATCTGAGCCACTTCCTCCAGAGATCAAGTCTTGACCACGACCGCCTCGAACAGTATCTGCTCCAGTATCTCCAAACAATGTATCTACTCCATCACCTCCATCAACATTGTCATTGCCTTGGCCACCATACAAGATGTCTGGGCCTGCATTTCCAAAAACAAAGTCATTTTCAGTATTGCCACTAATGACATCATTTGCATTAGTTCCATCAAGAGAATCATTCCCTTGGAGGCCAAATATTTGATCAGGGAAAGGTGTACCTACCCGAAAGTCGTTACCAGGTGTACCTTGAATAAGTGCCATCTTCAGACTCCAATAGTTCAAATGAGCAAGTTTGGTTCTGGATCTCGGTCGATTCGATTAAGCCAATTTACTCCATGACCTTATCAAGAAAAGTTCTTAACAAAATCTCAGATAAGAAACGCTCATTCACTCTCCCATTTTTTGGAAACTCACTGAT
The DNA here is from genome assembly GCA_012033335.1 of Oscillatoriales cyanobacterium RM2_1_1. GTDB lineage: Bacteria > Cyanobacteriota > Cyanobacteriia > Cyanobacteriales > Microcoleaceae > JBHJGO01. Next base: position 6,091 of record JAAURB010000147.1, on the reverse strand, counting down.
GATGCTGTTCGCGATCAGCCACAAACCAGAAGTTCTGAAGGCGGCTGCCTATCTGCAAGAATCCCCTGAGTTTGCTCAAAAAATCAATAACTCATAAGGGACTGCCGAATCCTTTCGGTATTGGGGTTACGCCCTTGATGATTTAGAACGCTACGAAGAAGCGATCGCCGCCTACGACAAAGCCATCGAAATTAAACCCGACTTCCATCAAGCCTGGAACAACCGAGGCAATGCCCTCAAGAATTTAGGCCGACATGAAGAAGCGATCGCCTCTTTCAACAAAGCCCTGGAAATCAAACCTGACAATCCAGGTACTTTTTACAACAAAGCCTGTTACTACGGTCTGCAAAATAATGTTGAGCTTGCCCTAGAAAATTTAGAGACAGCCATTCGTCTTGACTCGAAATATTCAGAGATGGCAAAGACCGATTCTGACTTTGATCCAATTCGCGAGGATGAATAGTTTCAGGCGTTAATTCGGGGGTGTTCGGAGGGGGAATAACTAGACGATACCTCAATTAATTCATTCTAAAGATAGCCAGGGATTCACAATTTCAACATTCGTTCCATCGAAATCACTTTCATTGCGAGTTGCCAACACGCAAGAATTCCGAAGGGCGATCGCCGCAATTAGAGAATCCATAACAGGCAAAGGACGACCCTGCTGTTCTAGCCGTCCGACCAATTCTCCCCAAAGCAACATTGTTTGTCTATCAATTTCAAGAATTTGTCCAGAAAACCGTGTCGGCAAATCCTGCTCTAACCATTGCATGAGTGAAAGTCGGCGTTGAGACGGAGGCAGTTTGTAGATTCCCTTAGCAATTTCTCCTATCGTAAGCGATGGCCAGGTAGAGAGCGATCGCGGCTGAGATCAAGTTCTTCAGATTCAGCAATTTGAGCCAGAGGAGACTGACGAAAAAATTGGAGAGTGAGTCCGATAAATGCTGAGATTCCTGAACCCATGACGCGCTTAAACTCTGGGCAAGTAACTGAATCAAATGAAGCTTCTCATTCGGAGAAAGGCGCAGGACTTGTTCTTCAAGATCAGGAATCGCTATCATAATTTAAATTTATTCCTCAGATGACTTTTTGCGATGCAGCCTATAATCCTTATTCTAGCAAGCAGCAAGAACCGATTCTGACTTTGATAGTATTCGAGAAGATGAACAGTTTCAGGGGTTGATTCAGGGGTATTTGGAGGGGAGTGAAGGTTAATTTAGCGTGTCATTTTCGTTAGAATTCATCTCTCTAAACCCTAGCCAAAAAAGCAAAGTATCTTCAACTTTTGACAACTGTTCTAAATCTAATTCACCCAATTTCCTGAGTAGCTTGGCATGAGGAATAGTGATAACATTCTGCACATCAAAAGCTCCGGGTCTGAGAAATCTAGCTTTGACATTGACCTCAAAACGCGAACCTCTGAGGCTTGTAGTGTGAGGAATCAGTGTTGCCAAGGCTCTTCTTCTATTAGAGCAGGAATACTAATAACTAAACAAGGTCTAACCTTAGCAATATAGCCCAGATCAACAAGCCAGACTTCACCGCGATTAGGACTACTTATAGCCCAATTCTGCTTGGTCTAATGCTAAGAATAGCTCCTCTGCATTCAAAGCCAAATCCTCGTCTGTTAATGGTGGAAAATCAAAATTAACCAACCGCCTCAAAATCTCCACGGCAATCTCCAACCGCTCTGCATCAGGCAATCTGTCAAGAATTTCTTGGACTAGAACAGTCATAGAACTAACTTCATTCAATAGTTGCTTAAACCTTAACATGGCTGCGATAAAAGGTTTCAGGCGTTCATTCGGGGGTGTTTGGCGGGGAGTGAAAGTTAGTCTGGCGTTTCAATTAATTCTTGTCAGTCTTCGTAATCATAGGGTGAAAGCTACGTTATGCTAGGTAAGGTAAGGTTTCTGAAGCACACATGGATAGTCTTGCAGAGCAATTAAACCTCCGACTTCAGCAATGGGAACCAGAAATTGCTGAGCAGGTTCGGCAGCGGATTCAAGAAATTATTAAGCTTGCAGATCAGAATATTCTAGACTTGATGCGTTCCCGCTCAGTCGAACAAGATGTGCTGGATTTACTCGATGAACCCTAAATCTGGCGAAGTATGGTTAGCAGACCTTGGACTTGCAGCAAAAACGAGACCTGTTGTTATTGTCTCTCGTGATGATGCTAACCCGCCTCGTGCCCTGACAATCTACGTGCCGCTTACAACTCAAAATCGAAACAGTCCCTACGAGGTCACGTTGCCCAAGCTGAGATTTTTAAACAAAGATTCAGTTGCTAACGTACAAGGTCTAAGATCAATTCCAACTGTTCGTTTAGAGCGAAAACTAGGAGATTTACCAACAATTGTTATGAAACAAATCAAACCAGCGATCGCCTTTGCATTGGATTTAGAGATGAAGTCTGATTAATTTAATTGATTCGCGAAGATGAACGGTTTCAGGCGTTGGTTCGGGGGTATTCAGAGGGTGAAAGTTAATCTAATCTGTTTTTTTGATGAAGTAAAATATGTTTGTGATTAACTGAATTTGTGATTAAGATGAGCGTTATTGTTGATACTTCTGTTTGGTCGTTAGCCTTACGTCGGAGAACATCGCCCAATTCTTCTCCTGTTGTTACGATTTTACAAAACCTGATCAGTAACGACAAAATCAGCTTGTGCGGCTTCACCATGAACCAGTATTAGTTTAAGCTCTCAAAGCAATATTTAGTCAATCAAGACGAAAATTGAATCATTATTGATCCGATTGAGTAATTGTAGCTTCCAAGCGCAAACAATTTCGACCATCAATTTGCAAGCAATAGTCCACCCGATCCATCAGCCGATGCATAATCAACCAACCATAACCATTTTCCTTGCGATCTTCAGGATTTGGGGGATTGTAGTTACCCATCTGATAGCCCGCCCCATGATCCCAAACCTCTAGAGCGATATCTGAATCTTTCAGTTCTAGGCGAATCATTACAGGCAGTTGTGGTTGGCCTTTGTGAGCATGACGAATCACGTTAGAGTAGGCCTCAGCTAAAACCAGACGGAACCGATTGGATTGCCGGGGCCAATCAATTGAATCCCCCAGTTCAATCTCTAGACTGTTGAGTAGCCAATGCTCAACGACCGGGAGAAATCGGATATCACTGGGAATTTGAAGCTCAGTTTTCATCAGTTGGCAAAACCTCCAGGGAAAGCATCGTTTGGTCATCGTCTTGAACAGGATGAGAGGCTCGGATCAGCGCTAATAACTGATCCAGGTCGAGGGTACCAGGTTGTCGCCGCAGCAATTCCCATAATCCCTGTTGGTGGAGTAGATTTAGGGAAGTTGAGGGATCTGAATGATGATTAGAATTACCAGAATCCACCACGATCTCAGTAATCCCATCACTGGTCAAGAGAAATACATCCCCCGATGCAAGTTGGATGCTGTCTCCCTGGCCCCGCCAAACGGGTAAAATCCCCAGGGGAATGCCTCGGGCTTTGAGATAGTGGGGCTCCGTATCAGGCTCCAAGGCAAACTTACCACAGTTCTGAATTCGGGTCTGAGACCAAACCATCGGATAAATATGCCCGGCATTGGTATAAGCTAGCTCCCCAGTTGATGGGGTATAACGGGCCAAAACCATTGTAATAAAGTAGTTATTGCTGATCAGATCATCGGAGAGAAGATAGTTGAGGTTGTGCATCACCTGTTTGGGATCGGGAGAGGTTTCCTGGGATAGCTCTCGCCGGATTGCTGACATGGCACTGGCCATAAATAGGGCCGCTGGAACCCCTTTCCCCGATACATCCCCTAGGGCAACCCAGATATCCCCCTGACTATGAATATAAACCTCAAAAAAGTCTCCCCCCACCTCCCGGGCTGGGTGGCAACAAGCCTGAATTTTCACCCGCTCGGACTCTGGCCAACTCTGACGCAGGAGGTTCGTTTGAATCTGGCGGGCCACTTCCAATTCACTCTGCATCTGCTCTGCCAACTCAACGGTTCGCCGATGGAGCTTGGCCTGGGATAGGGCCAAAGCTGCCTGTTCAGAAACGGCCTCCAATAGCTGAATGTCTTCCGCTGTCCAGGGTTTGTTGGTTTTAGCTCGATAAAGGACAAGAATAGCCAGGAGTTGCTGTTGATAGGTGAGAGGCACAGTAATCTGGGATAGACCCTCGGCGGTTGAAGATTGAGTAATTTGCCTGGGTTGGGCTTGAGCCACAGAGTCAATCAAGGCATTGCAATTCTCCAGCCAGTCTGACTGCTCAGACGAAGACCCTGAGTAGGTAAACATCTCCGGCGATCGCCCCTGACTGTCTACGCCGCAGATACAGCATCCATCTGCCATAAAGGTTTCGCCTAAAGTTTGAGCGATAGTGTGGAGCATACTGGAGTAGTCCAGGGATTCCCGCAATGCCCGTACCACCTCATTGTAGAGAGACTCCCGCCGCAGGGCTAACCGCAGGGCATTGGTGCGCTGTTTAGAGAATTGGTAAGTCTCACAAGCTTGCTGAATCACACTCTTCAATGAGTCTGGACTCCAAGGCTTGGTAATATATTTGAACACCTGACCAGAATTAATCGCGTCCACCAGATCCTCAACGTCCGTATAGCCCGTTAGCAAAATTCGAATTGTATCTGGAAACTGCTCTACGGTCTGGCTTAAAAACTCTGTCCCATACATCTCAGGCATTCTCTGATCGGAGATAATCACCGCCATCTCACCAAACTCCTCCAGAATATTCAAGGCTTCAAAGGCACTCTCAGCCTTGTAGACTTGAAATTCCTGTCGAAACGTACGAAATAGTAAATCCAGATTATCCAATTCATCATCGACAATCATCAGCTTAAGTTTGGAGCGCGTTTCCAGATTCATAACCTGCGTTAGTGCCTATCTTTAGATAAAACTAGCAATCTGTCAGACCCCAACTTTCCGCTAGTCTGAGTTTAGCAGAGCGGGCACGGGGATTGTGATTGATCTCATCTGCCCCAGGCTGAATGGGTTTTTTGGTTAAAACCTTCAATCCTGCATGATTCCGAAAGGCATACTTGACCTGACGATCTTCCAGGCTATGGAAGCTGATTACACCAATTCTGCCACCGGGTTTTAGCCATTCAGGAGCCCTATGCAAGAAGGTTTCCAACACTTGCATTTCCTGATTCACCGCAATTCTCAACGCTTGAAACACTCGGGTTGCGGGATGAATCCGACCGTAGCGAGACTTGGGCGGAAAGCAGCGAGCAATGACTTCTGAGAGCTCCGTTGTCATTTCGAAAGGGCGTTTGGCTACGATCTGCCGGGCAATCCGGCGAGATAGCCGTTCCTCTCCGTAGGTATAGAACAGGTTTGCCAGATCAGTCTCATTCCAGGTATTAATAATCTCCGCTGCGGTCAAATCCTGCTGTTGATTCATCCGCATATCCAGGGGGGCTGTCTGGCGGAAGCTAAACCCCCGTTCAGGTCTATCCAATTGGCTGGAATTCACTCCCAGGTCGGCGATAATCCCATCAAACTTGATTTCCCCTGGTTGATAGTGGGCAAAATTGCTATGCCAGAACTGGATTCGGGTCAAAAGTTCTGGGTTGATTGCTTTTAACTGGTGTTGGGCGACCTGCAGGGCCTGTTGATCCTGATCCAGGGCGATCGCCTGAACCGTTGGGTCGGCTGTTAATATCAATGAACTATGGCCGCCCCCTCCCACCGTTGCATCGAGATAGATCCCTCCGGGTTTGATGGCTAGCCCGGCAATCAATTCCTGACTGAGAACTGGAATATGAAAAGTGGCGGAGACTGAAGGATCAGTCATGGTTTAGAGCGCTCAGGTTAAGGCGGTTTGTGTTGAGCCGACAAAACCCAACAATTCCTTTGAACATACTCAATATTAACTTGGGTAGGGCAGGGGTGACCCCGCCCTTACGACGAATCCCCTACTGGAGAGGGGTCACCCCGCCCCCACCCCGATTAACTCATCTACAATTTCAGGTCAGGCCAAATAAAAATCAACAGCTATCCAGCCAATAAAGTAGCTAGGCACAATTAATTAGAAGATACATGTAGGGGGTTGAAGGGGGCAGTGCCCCCTTCCTGGGGCAAAGCCCCAGAC
>JAAURB010000146.1 GCA_012033335.1 Oscillatoriales cyanobacterium RM2_1_1 | reverse complement strand
GTTCCGATATTTGCAATTGGAATTGAGTCGTCGCTGCTCGATTGTGCATTGGAGCTTCGATTTCCTGCCGGAGGCTCTTGTTTAAATTAAATATGAAGTTTTATGTCTAGATTCAACATTTCTGGTTGACTCCATAATGGCTCAATCCCTGTAAATCCTCAGGTGTTAAAAATGCCCCTGGCTGAACGCTTTGGCAGTGGCTATAGTTTTTAGATTTGGAATTGAACGCCTGAGATTGAACGTTCTCGAAGCCGATCCAGTCTTAAACACTAGGACTACTCCATGGCTTGTTTATAAGATTGCTTGAAAATTACTTCAATAAATTGCTCCAAAAAAAACTGCCAACCGCTTAAGTTGACAGTGTCCATTACTCCATAGGGTATAGAATCCCAAGTACTTAGACTAAGAACGGAGGATTTTGCTCCCGTTCTAGTCTGGTATTTTGGAAATTTTCTCAAATTTCTCAAAGGACTGATCCAGTTCCAGGTTCTCAGCAGGTATCTTCGGATAGGGATTGGGGTTGTCGTAATGTCCTCTTTTTTTATCTCAGGTTAGAGAGGAGAATCAGGATTAGGAGCTATGATAGACACATTCATACTTCTTAACTCTTGTTTACATAGCTTTACTTCATAATGCAGATTTCATTTGTCGGGCTAAACCAGACTAAGCAATTTTTAAAACGAACTGTTTTTTTGGGAAATGAGCCAACTCTAGAACTCACTGCGATTCTTCTAGTTTATTTCGTCCAGGGTATTTTGGGACTGGCACGGTTGGCAATTAGCTTCTTCCTGAAAGACGATCTGGCCATGAGCCCGGCGGAAGTTTCAGCCCTGTTTGGTATTGTGGCCTTGCCCTGGGTTGTCAAGCCTCTGTTTGGATTCGTTTCAGATGGTCTACCGATTTTAGGCTATCGCCGTCGCTCCTATCTAGTTCTATCAGGATTGCTGGGAACCTCATCCTGGTTGATGCTGGCATACTGGGTCAAAACCCCCTTGGCGGCCACCTTGGCGATCACCCTTAGTTCAATTTCTGTAGCCATCAGTGATGTCATTGTTGATTCTCTAGTGGTTGAGCGGGCCCGGAATGAATCAGTTGGTAATATTGGTGCTCTACAGTCCCTCTGTTGGGGAACGTCTGCTCTAGGGGGAATGATTACGGCCTACTTGAGTGGGTTCCTGCTGGAGGTATTCAGCAGTCAGACGATTTTTTTGATTACGGCTAGTTTCCCGCTGATTGTTTCTCTGACGGCGGGGCTAATTGTCGAGGAGAAAGTCGGCAATACCTCCAATCTTGATACGGTAAAGCAGCAAATCAGTCAGTTGCGTCAAGCGGTAACACAGCGAACAATCTGGCTCCCCACTGCATTTTTGTTCATCTGGCAGGCTACTCCTACGGCTGATTCTGCTTTCTTTTACTTCACCACTAATGAACTGGGGTTTCAGCCAGAATTTTTAGGGCGGGTACGATTAGCCACCAGTATGGCGGCTTTAATTGGGGTTTGGTTATTTCAGAAGTTTTTTAAGACGGTTCCATTCCGGCAAATTTTTGGCTGGTCAACGGTTGCTTCAGCCCTGTTGGGCATGACGATGTTACTGCTGGTCACCCATGCCAATCGCTCCTTAGGTATTGATGATCGGTGGTTTAGCCTGGGAGATAGCTTGATATTGACAGTGATGGGACAGATTGCCTATATGCCTGTATTGGTTTTGGCGGCCCGGTTGTGTCCCCCAGGAATTGAAGCGACTTTATTTGCTCTGCTGATGTCTATCACCAACCTGGCGGCGTTACTGTCCTATGAGTCAGGGGCTTTATTGACCCATCTGTTCCACGTTACGGAAACTAATTTTGAGAATCTATGGCTGCTGGTTGTCATTACAAACCTGACCACCCTGTTGCCCTTACCCTTTATCAACTGGCTGCCTGATGTTACAGCTCAAGGAGCGGAAGGAGCCCCTGCAATGCTTGCGCCAGAAATGATTGGAAAAAATGTTGTTCCTGATTTTATCCCTGAGTGTGAAGGGGTAGGAATTCGTGACTAATTTTCGCGACTAATTTTTGTGACTAATTTTTGATTTTTACTGCTCAATGTTTACTCTTTGATCTTCAACTATGATCCCTACCCAATCTCTAGAAACTTCCCAATCTTCCGTATTATCTTACGATCCCAAAGACTGGCAACAAGGCTATCGTTCTCAACCCAATGAATATGACTATTGGATTGAAGATATCGACGGGGAAATTCCAATGGCCCTGGAGGGAACCCTATTTAAAAATGGCCCTGGCTTACTTGAGATTGGGGGGCAACCAATTCATCATCCCTTCGATGGGGATGGCATGGTCTCAGCCATTCAATTCACTCAAGGGCGGGCCCACTACCGTAATCGTTATGTCCGAACTCAAGGGTACTTAGCTGAACAACAAGCTGGAAAAATCCTCCATCGCGGAGTTTTTGGCACTCAGAAACCCGGCGGATTGTTGGCCAATATGTTTGACTTGAAGCTTAAGAATATTGCCAATACCCAGGTGATTTACTGGGGAGGGAAATTGTTGGCTCTGTGGGAAGCCGCCGAACCCCATCGGCTCGATCCAGTTACCTTAGAAACCATGGGTATTGATTACCTAGAAGGAATTTTGCAGCCCGGTGATGCCTTTGCAGCCCATCCCCGAATTGACCCAGCTTCTGCCCTGGATGGGGGTCAGCCCTGCCTAGTTAATTTTTCTATCAAGCCGGGACTTTCAACTACTATTAATCTCTATGAATTGGCAACTGATGGCAGATTGCTGCGAAAACGGGCCTACACGGTTCCAGGTTTTGCTTTCATCCATGATTTTGTGATTACACCCCGCTACTGCATCTTTTTTCAGAATCCCGTTAGCTACAATCCTTTTCCCTTCCTATTGGGGTGGGCGGGGGCCGGAGAATGCGTCCAGTTCCAGTCAGGCCAGCCCACCCAGGTGATTATGATTCCTCGCGATCCCCAGGATAAGGCCATCAAAACCTTTGAAGTCGAAGCCGGATTTGTCTTTCACCATGCCAATGCGTTTGAGCAGCAGGAGGATGAGTTGATTGTAGATTCGATCTGCTACAAGACTCTACCCGGTGTTGATCCCCAAGCAGATTTTCGGGACACCAATTTTGCCGATTTAGATCCGGGGCAACTCTGGCGCTTCACCTTTAACCTGGAGACCGGAACCGCCCAAAGTCAGCAAATTGAACCTCGCTGCCTGGAGTTTCCGGCGATTCACCCCGCTCACATGGGGCGATCCTATCGCTATCTCTATCTGGGGGCAGCCCATGATCTTCAGGGGAATGCGCCCCTTCAGGGCGTTTTGAAGCTAGATCTGGAGGCGGGCGATCGCCAGATCTGGAGTGCTGCCCCCCGAGGGTTCACAGGGGAACCTATTTTTGTACCCCATCCCCAGGGAACTCAAGAGGATCAGGGTTGGGTATTGATCCTGGTCTATGATGCTAGTCATCACCGCAGTGATCTGGTGATTCTAGATGCTCAAAACTTCACCGCCCCGATGGCGCGGTTGCATCTAAAGCACCACATTCCCTATGGTTTGCATGGAACCTTTGCAGCGGTTTAGGATCGTAGACCAGTTCTGAATGGGCTGATTCAACTTGAATCGTAGGATGCTGGGCTTATTGCTCGAAACCGGGGACAGTTTTACTCAAGTCTCCATCCATAAATCCTCCATCGCTAAGTCAGGGCAGAGGTAAAATCAGATCTATGATCAATCAACCTGAAGCCCACAATATTCCGGCCTCCGCCTGGAGTCGTCCCATTGGTCTGGGATGGGAAAAGCCCTATACCGTTCGATATCCCAGCAATTTAGATGATGGCCCTTGGCATGGCGCGCCCTTGGGGGGGTTTGGGGCGGGCTGTGTTGGGCGATCGCCCCGAGGAGAATTCAATCTCTGGCATCTAGACGGGGGAGAACATATTTTTCAGACGCTACCAGGATGTCAATTCAGTGTGTTTGAAGAAGTTCAGGGTCAGTCCCAAGCCTATGCCCTGGGCACGGAACCTCCAACGGATGGGAGTTTGTCGGCCTGGAACTGGTATCCGGCTTCCACCCCGGAGCGGCAAACCGGAACCTACTCGGCCTTATACCCCCGCAGTTGGTTTGTCTATGAGAATGTATTTCAAGCCCAACTCAGTTGTGAGCAATTCTCCCCGATCTGGGCTGGCAACTATCAGGAAACCAGCTATCCGATTGTGGTATTTGAGTGGGTAGCTCACAACCCCACGGACAAGCCCATCACCCTGAGCATTTTATTCACCTGGGAAAATACCATTGGCTGGTTTACTAATGCCTTGAAAAATCCCCCGGTGCAGGTACGGGATGATGGCAGCCCAGTTTACCCCTATCACTCCCGCTGGGGAGAGAGTACTGGCAACTTCAATCGGTTAGTGGAGGATTTTCATCGCCTGGGTTGCCTGATGAGTCGGTTGAGCGCCAGCGAAGAGGTGCAGGAAGGGGAAGGACAGATGGCGATCGCCACCATTACCAATCCGGCGGTTGAGGTTTACTATCACACCTGCTGGAATCCAATTGGGGCAGGAGATGATGTCTGGCGCTACTTCGTTCAGGATGGCTCCTTACTCGATGAGAATGGGGAACTTCCGGCCCCGGAAGGGGAGCGCACCGGGGTAGCGGTGGCGGTGAAATTCACCCTGCGCCCGGGAAGAACCCGCAAAATCCCATTTTTCCTGACCTGGGACTTACCGATTACTACCTTTGAGGCGGGGGTGAATTGCTATCGGCGCTACACCGATTTTTTTGGCCGCAGTGGCAAAAATGCCTGGTCAATGGTCAGGACAGCGATGAAACATTCAGATGTCTGGCGGGAAAATATTGAAGCCTGGCAGAACCCGATTCTTCAACGGCAGGACTGGCCCGATTGGTTGAAGATGGCCCTGTTCAACGAATTGTATATTCTGGCGGGGGGAGGCACCCTGTGGAATGCGGCAGATGAGGCAGATCCCAAGGGAAAATTTGCCGTGCTGGAATGTTTGGATTACCGCTGGTATGAGAGTCTCGATGTGCGATTGTATGGATCCTTCGCCCTGGCTCAACTCTGGCCCGAACTAGACAAATCGATTCTGCTGGCCTTTGCCCGAGCCATTCCTCAGGACGATCAAACTCCTAGAACCATTGGCTACAATCAAGCCTCCGCCATTCGCAAAGCCCTTGGCGCGACCCCCCATGATCTGGGGGCACCCAACGAACATCCTTGGGAAAAGACCAACTACACCAGCTATCAGGACTGCAACCTCTGGAAGGACTTGCCCTGTGATTTTGTCCTGCAAGTCTATCGAGATTTTTTGTTTACAGGTTCCACCGACTCTGAATTCCTGCAGGATTGTTTACCGGCAATCGTTCAGACCCTGGCCTATTTGAAAACCTTTGATCAGGATCAAGACGGCATTCCTGAAAATGGTGGTGCACCGGATCAGACCTTTGATGATTGGCAGCTTCAGGGAGTCAGCGCCTACTGCGGGGGTTTATGGTTGGCAGCGTTGCAGGGGGCGATCGCCATCCTCAAAACCCTGCAAGGGCAGCAGCAACTACCAGAAAGTATTCCGGATGCCGATGCGCTGATCACAACCTATCAAACCTGGTTCGATCAGAGTCAGCCGATCTACCAGGCAAAACTCTGGAATGGGGCATACTATGCCCTAGACAGCACCAGTGGCGATGAAGTCGTGATGGCAGATCAGCTTTGTGGCCAGTTCTACAGTACCCTCCTGGGATTGCCAGATATTGTTCCTCAGGATTGTCGGGCCTTAACTTTGAAAACAATCTATGAATCCTGTTTTTTGAAGTTTCATCAAGGAAAATTTGGGGCCGCCAATGGGGTGAGGCGAGATGGCAACCCCGTCAACCCGGACGCAACCCATCCCCTGGAGGTCTGGACAGGGATTAATTTTGGTCTGGCGGCGTTTATGATCCAGGCTGGAATGCCAACCGAGGGTCTGCAACTCGCAGAGGTTGTCGTCCAACAAATCTATCAAAACGGTCTACAGTTTCGCACTCCCGAAGCTATTACGGCGGCAGGAACCTTTCGGGCTAGCCATTATCTGCGGGCCATGGCAATCTGGGCGATTTATCATCAGTTAAGGGATACAGAACCTTAAAGCAACCTGACCGCTGAATTCGGTTAGTGAATTCGGTTACTGAATTCTGCTACGTTTAACCTGAAGCAATGATGAATTTGAATATGGGCGTAAATACGGGGGCTTGGGGTTTAATTGCGATCGCAGCCATAAATAACTGCATTGGTAGCTTGCTGGTCAAACAGTCTAGGGTAGTGGCCACGGATTCTAGTCTGGTCAATCTGCTCTCGTCCCCCTGGTTTATTGCCGGTCTATGCACCTATGGAGTCAATGTGGTTCTCTATGCCAAAGCCCTGGAAAAGCTACCGGTTTCCGTGGCTTATCCGGTATTTGCCGGGATGGGGTTTGGTATTTTGGCCCTGGCTGGAGGCTATTTCTTTGGGGAGAAACTGGGTTTTAATTACTGGGTGGGGCTAGGGATGATTATGACTGGAATTGTGGTGATCGCTCGATAGGGGAATGCTTCAGCCAGGAAGGCAGATAAACATGGATCACAACCCTGCGGCTCAAGCCAAAACTGATCCGACTGAGCCATTGGAATTACCTGTAGAATTACCTCTAGCATTGTCAGAACCCAGCCTAAAAACGATTAAACTTCCTCATCCTCCGAATTTAATTCAACTGCTGCGTCCCCATCAATGGACAAAAAACCTGTTTTGTCTGGCGGGGGTGGTCTTTGGCGGCAGACTGTTAGAACCAAGGGCGATTTTATTGGATTGCCTGACAGTTGTCGTGTTCTCCGCCATGGCATCTGCGGTCTATATTTTTAATGATATTCAGGATATTGAGCGCGATCGCCGCCATCCCAAGAAGTGTTTTCGCCCTATTGCCAGTGGTCAAATCAGGATTCAATCCGCTAGTTTGATCGGGTCAGGTTTAGCCCTATTTGCCCTATTGGGTAGTTATAGTCTGGGGCTGGCAACGTTTATGTGTGTTCTGGGCTACGGGATTAATAATATTGCTTATTCTTTAAAGTTGAAGCATATCCCGCTGTTTGATGTGAACTGTATTGCCTTGGGTTTTGTGTTTCGGTTACTGGCAGGGATTTATGTTCTCGATGATAAACCTACGGCGTGGATTGTCCTGTGTACCTTTTTTCTGACTTTATTTCTGGGGTTTGCCAAGCGACGGGCGGAACTGCTGGCGTTGCTCAGGGATGACATTAGCCAGGAACTGATCAGATCTAAGCAGGAAGAATCCGCAGAAGCACCAGAGTCAGTGGCAGATCTATTCTATTTACAATTGATTTATCAGCGAGGTCGCGTCAATAAACAACGCCCCGTTCTGGCTCAATATACCTTGCCCTATCTCGATTCTCTGCTCAATAGCACCGCCACTATCACGATTATGTGCTACGCCCTATTTACAATCTCTTCCGGTAAAAATCCTTCTCTGGTGATCACCGTTCCAATTGTTTACTATGCTGTGATGCACTACAAAAGAGTCGTCACTGTTCTTGCCTTCGGGGAGGAACCTGATCAACTTCTGCTAAAAGACAATTCAATTAAAATTAGTCTGTTGGTCTGGCTCATTTCTTATCTTTTGATTCTTTACTTTGATTTACAGCTATTTAAGTAGCTAGGCACAATTAATCAGAAGATACATGTAGGGGGTTGAAGGGGCGCTGCCCCCTTCCT
>JAAURB010000043.1 GCA_012033335.1 Oscillatoriales cyanobacterium RM2_1_1 | reverse complement strand
AAGACGCTCTGTTATTCCAAATCCGTAGAAATGCTGAAGCACTCGATTCGGTTGCTACTTCATTACCTCAAATTCTGGGATGTCCCGATTCCGCAATGATTCATTGCATCATTCAGCAACGCCAGGAATCGCTATAGATGAATTCTAGTCAAACCTGACTATTTCTGTTTTAACTGGTCAATCTGATACTGAGAATCTTTATAGCCCCCCGTCAACCCTTGTTCTAGATAAAGTTCTCCCGCTTTTTGAAAATCGCTGATGGCCCCTGCCTTGTCCCCAAGCTTCACCCGAATATTGCCCCGTCCAGCATAGGCAACAGCATAGTCTGGTTTGAGGCGGATAGCCTGGATGTAATCATTGATCGCCTGGTTGTAATTCTCCAACGTCCCATAGGCGGCGGCTCGATTGCTGTAGGCTTCAGCGTCATTGGGGTTCAACTCAGTGGCTTTGGTGTAGTCGGAGATCGCCCGGTCGGACTGACCCAACTGAGAATAGGCCAGACCCCGGTTGCCATAGGCTTTTTCGTCATTACCCGCCAGCTCAATGGCTTTAGAGCAATCTGCCACTGCTTGATCGGCTTGCTTGAGATTCAAGTAGGCGACACAGCGATTATTGTAAGCGACTGGATTGGGAGCCAGCTCAATCGCCTTCGTGCAGTCTGCCACCGCCGCTTGATGCTCGAACAGATTAATTTGCGTACTACAGCGGTTGCCATAGGCTTCGCCGTTATTGGGCTCCAGTTTGATCACCCGGTCATAGTCCCCTAGAGCACCGGAGTAATCTCCCAAATGAAACCGAGCCCGGCCCCGATCATAGTAAGCAGCGGCATTGTCAGGTTTAAGCTGAATGGCCTTGGTATAGTCTGCCATCCCTTGCTGCAATTCCCCCGCCTGAATTCGCGCTGTACCTCGGGCTCGGTATGCCGACGGTTCCTGGGGTTGCAGGCGAATGACTTCAGTGTGATCCGCAATTGCTGCTTGATATTGACCCTGGGCTAAATGGGCCAATCCCCTTTGATAGTAGGCATCGGCATCTTGAGGTTGCAGTTGAATCACCCGGGTATAGTCGGCGATCGCCCCGGCAAGATCCCCCTGATCTTGCAAGATCAGGCCCCGATTGAGGTAGGCATCAGCCCCATCGGGATTGAGCTGAATCGTCTGGGTATAATCGGTGATCGCTTGGTCGTAGTTTCCCAGGTCATAGTAAGCATTTCCCCGCTGTTGAACGGCAGCGGCATTCCTGGGATCGAGCTGGACTGAGCGATTGAGGGTTTTCAGGGCCGCCTCAGGTTTTCCGGCCTGAAGCTGTTCAATTCCTTGATTCAAAGCGATCTCAGCTTTTTCAGTCGCCGGCTGACTCAAGGCCCGAATCAACCCCAGGAGGATCAAGAATCCCAGCATCCCCCCGGCAAACAGTTGGAGGGCTTGTCGGCGGAACCAGGGCGGCTGAAACTTTGAGGCATTCTGCTGGGGTTGAGGTTTAGATGAAGTTGCAGGAACCCGGAGGGTAGAGGGTTCAGGGGGCAGATAACTGAAGTCAGAACGTCCCGTGAGTTGCCGCAGATCCGCAATCACCTCTAGGGCAGATTGATAGCGCTGTCCGTAATAGTGATGCACCATCTGATCGATGATTTTTTGGAGTTCATCGCTCACCTGGGTGCGATCATGCCAGGTAAGCTCCCCCGGTCTGGCTAAATTGGGATCTTGTAACTTGGGTAAGTCAATCGCAGCCAATCCAGTCAACGCTTGAACTGCAATAATCCCAGCAGCATAAATGTCGCTGTTAAACTGAGGATTTCCCTGAAACTGCTCGATGGGCATGTAGGTCGGCGTTCCAGTTGCAATCGTACGAATTCCCTGACCATTATTATTCGTCAGGTGATTGCTGACCTCTTTGACGGAGCCAAAGTCGATTAAGACCAACTGACTATTCGATTTTCGCCGGATCAAATTGGCGGGACTGATGTCTCGATGAATCACCCCCTGATCATGGACAAAAACCAGAATTTTCAGGATCTGTTCCAAGAGCTCAATCACCTCTTCCTCAGGCCAGGGTTTCCCGGAGATCAGTTCTTTACTGAGGGGATGGCCTTCAATAAATTCTTCAACCAGATAAAAATGATTGTTTTCTTTGAAGTAGGCGAGTAACCGGGGAATTTGATCGTGCTGCCCGATTTTTTCGAGTACCTCTGCCTCTTGCTCAAAAAGCCTGAGGGCAGTTTTCAAAATGGTCGGGTTGTTGTTAGGAGGCCGCAATTGCTTGACAACACATTGGGGATGACCCGGACGACGGGTATCCGTAGCAAGATAAGTTTGCCCAAACGCACCAGATCCCAAAACTTGAACAATCCGATAGCGTCTGTCCAGAAGTTGGCCAATGAGTGTCATGGGAGTCGTAAGCAAGGGACTTAAGCAGATGGGCTTTTATGCCAGATCAGCCCAATACGCCCATTCTGGCACAGATTGCAGCGTCTCTGCACAGTGCTAATCCCTGGGAAAACAACGGGAAAACTTGAATATTAAGGGGCTGATAATACAGGAATCAGTCTGGGGGATAATAACCCTCCATCGCATCAAATAAAAATCTTTTGGTGCAAGCATCCTATACCAATTCTCTTTACTATTGCTACAGATAGGAACCTGGAACGCAACGCGCTGCGGTGTGCTCTGGGTTTTGTATCATGCCCAATTTAAGAGTTGGTATTACCTGCTGAAGAACAGATGAAATGGCTGCTTCACGAAACTAGAAATCCTTAAAACTTGCTGCAATTGCCCTGAGTTCCCCAATTGCCCTCAGGAATCTCTACTCCTCCTAAGAGCTGGATTTTTTCCAGGGTCATGAAATAAGCCCAAACGTTTCCCAGGGGTTGTTCTGAGGGGGTACAAACTAGAATTTGCTGCCGTTGATATTCGTTTTCCTCCGGTAAGCGATGGGGATGATAATCTTCCAAATCATCCAGAGTTGATAACAATTGAGGATCTTCAAAGCTCAAGATCACCCCCTGAACTCTGCCATCCCCGGGGATCATGGCCGGATAACCCAGGGAAAGCTGAAATAAACGACCCTGCGCGATCGCCGGTTGGGTATGGATCGGGTACAGGCTGCAATATTGCTGATAGTTGATCTCTCCAGGTTTGAGGGTGCCATAGACAAATACTCGGATCAGGTGAGTCGTCATTGTTCCAGGAAGGCGGGTTAAGGGTAGAGTTTTGTTAACATTAGAGATGTATCTCATGTTGAACGTTTCCGACAACCCATCATTTATTTTCTCTAGCAATTTTGTTCATGTTTCCAGCAATTGGCTTTAGTGACTTAGTAGTCTCCCCCCTTTACCTCAGCGCCTTTTTCCCGGCGTTAGATAGCCTGTTTTCAACCCAGGGAATTATGGTAATGCTGCTTGCAGCTTATGGAGTGGCAATGTGGATGTTTCTCACCAGTGCCCCAAAGGTACATACCATGATGGTAACGGACTTGAATATTGCCCGGCAATTCTATGAAGGGTTGCTTGACATGCCCGTTGCGGATGTTCCCCTACATTACTACTACAACTATGAGCAAACCCTGGGAGCTACAGGCATTGATCCCCTCTATCTGTCAGCACCCATGGCAACTGGAACCATGACCGAACTCAATGCTCCCGATGGCCTATGGTATCAACTGATGAAAAATACTCAACTTCATGTCATCAGTGGTGCCACTCCGACCAATCGCAACAGTCATCGCCATGTCTGTTTTGACCGGGAATGTCTGGAAAAAATTCTTCTGCGGGTGCAAACTCAGAACCTAAAGTTCAAAGTTCGCAGCGAAAGGCCCTTGAATTTTTTGGTGAAGGACTTAGATGGTCGGGTGATTGAGCTGGTTGAGATGAAGAATTAAGAATCAGGATGGGACTATTGACTTTGACGAAGGCGCGCCATAGCCCCGCAAAATCCTGAATCTCATGGCCAGGGATTGCGGAGTAATTCGAAACACTAAATCAATCATCCTGAAGCAGGTACACTCCCAATCCAACATACTGGAAACCTTACGGAGTTGGGGTTTCACTGGGAGAAGTCTCTGCAAGCTGAGCAATCGTCTCCTGCATTTGAGGGGTGGCTAGGAACTTCATCGTGTCGCCAATCAAGCGATCGCCCCAGAGATTATCCTTCAAAAAATCAATATCCGCATAGCGACCATCAATTTTCAGGGCCGTTTCCCCGGTCGCCACACCCTCTTCAACTTTACCCTGGGTGTAAAGGGCAACGGCGAGGGCAAGCAAGGGTTCTGCAGCTTTTTGATCAATGGCTACCGCTGCTTCCCATTGGGTAATCGCCTGGTCAATCTCCCCTTTCTCATAATGCACCAGACCAATGTTATTAATGGCGGGCCAGAGGTTCTTCTCCTGGGCAAAGGCCTTCTCGTAATGGGCGATCGCCGCATCATACTGGCCCAACATCAAGTAAGAGTTGCCTAAATCAAACAATGCCCCTGGAACATCTGATCTGATTTTCAGCCCCGCTTCAATTTCATCAACAGCTTTTTGGTACTGTTTCTGGCGAAAATAGGCTTCTCCTAGGGCAAATCGTACACCAGGTTCATCCTTGGGAGCGAGGGATTGGGCCTTTTGCAGATTTTTGATCCCCTCTTCAGTCCGATCCACTTGGAGATACAGGCTGCCAAGCAATGCCCAGGTCTGGTAATTATTCGGTGCAAGCTGAGTCGCCAGTTCAGCCCGAGGCAGGGCCAGTTGATACTGTTGAAATCGAGTCAGTTGGGCCGCCTCTTGAATCAAATCTAGGCCATTTTGTTCAAGCTGTTCTGGGTCAAGCTGAGGGGTGTAGGGTAGAAGCGCCTGTCCATGGGCAGGCAAAGTGACGATTCCCCAGCTCAGGGCAGCCAATACATTAGATAAAAAAGTTCTATGAGGCACAGTCCCGCCTAAAAAGATTATTTCTTACCTTATACCATGTTTGGTCAGAGGGTGTTTGAAAAGGGTATCAGGGCCAGCAATTCTCACGATGGAAATTCAGCGGAGTCAGGCAGAATGTCTAGCTCCAATCCGTGAAATGTGAAGGTGAGCAGATAGCTCCAACTCTCGAAAGACAACATCTAACGAGTTCAAGTTCTCAGATTCAAAAGGTCTTTAGGCAGGAGGTTTGCAGGCGTTTATACTTGTGGTTGAGCCATTCCAACCAGGCATGAAATAGAAATTCAAAGCGCTATAGGGATTATTGTGCAGTTTCAATCTGGCCTGATTCAACAAGAGTGAGCCAAGAGCCTCTAAAATTGTGAAATATTGTTCTATTCATTCATACTGAGTTTTATGGCAATTAAGCGAGGAGATTTTGTCCGGGCAGTGCGCGAGAAGCTAGAGAATAGTCCAGAGGCAAAGGCGAGCGATTCTCGCTTTCCACCCTACATTTTTGAAACCAGAGGGGAAGTCCTCGACATTCGGGGCGAATCTGTTTTCATTAAATTTGGCCAGGTTCCGACTCCGAATATCTGGCTCCAACTTGATCAAATTGAAGTATTTGAGTAGAGTTTTAAGTAAATTTTTGAGTAAATTATTGAATTCAGGACTAAGCCTGGCAATTACAGATCTAAATCCCTGTGGGTTCAACCATGGCAGACTCGTTTTTTCCTCCATCTTGTCAACCGACCCAGGTCTCTATTATTGGAGCTGGGAAGGTTGGGAGTGCTCTGGCTCAGCGGATTGCCGAGAGTAATATTGCTAACGTGGTGCTGCTGGATGTGGTTGAGGGACTGCCCCAGGGTCTAGCGTTGGATCTGATGGAGGCAGGAGCCGTTGAGAACCATGATCGTCAGGTAACAGGAACGAACGACTATGCCGATACGGCGGGTTCTGATGTCGTCGTGATTACTGCTGGACGACCCCGAACCCCTGGAATGGA
Organism: Oscillatoriales cyanobacterium RM2_1_1; assembly: GCA_012033335.1. Taxonomy (GTDB): domain Bacteria; phylum Cyanobacteriota; class Cyanobacteriia; order Cyanobacteriales; family Microcoleaceae; genus JBHJGO01. The sequence continues at coordinate 36,958 of JAAURB010000043.1, read as the reverse complement.
TCGCCATGATCTGATCGGGATCAATACCAAAATTGTTGCTGATGCGGCAACACAGGCGATCGCCCATTCTCCCAATGCGGCCTTGATTGTTGTAACCAATCCCCTGGATGTCATGACCTATGTAGCCTGGCAGGTCACCCAACTGGCAACCTATCGGATTCTGGGGATGGCTGGAGTCTTGGACTCAGCCCGATTTCAGGCTTTTATTGCCATGGAGTTGCAGGTCTCTGTCAGTGATGTCAAAGCCACAGTTTTAGGGAGTCATGGAGATTTGATGGTTCCCTTGCCCCGTTACTCTACGGTCAACGGGATTCCGGTGAGTGAACTGATGACGGAAGCCGCTTTACAGGGAATTGTTGAACGGACTCGCCAGGGGGGAGCTGAAGTGGTCAAACTGCTAAAAACGGGAGGGGCGTTTTATGCTCCTGCTTCTTCCATCCGGATTATGGTGGAGTCTATTTTGCTCAACCGTTCCCGACTGCTGCCGGTTTCAGCCTATCTTCAGGGAGAATATGGTTTGACCGATCTATTTTTGGGAGTTCCGTGCTGGTTGGGATGTCGTGGGGTAGAACGGATTCTAGAACTAGCTCTGTCTGAACCAGAGCACAAGGCGCTGATGCACTCAGCCCGTTCAGTCCAAGAGGGCATCAAGCTGGCCCAAAAAGTGCTTGATCAACTTGACCCTTCCACTTGACGATCAAGCTGAAAATTCTATACAATGGAGAATACACAAGGGGCATTACTGGTTTCGACAGGGTAACGAAAGCTTCTTTGTGATGCAGGTCGAGAGTGAGTTGTCTCTCGTATAATCTCCAGCTCAGAAAAATAAGTGCAAATAACATTGTCGCTTTTGCTCGTCCTCGCGTAGCTGTAGCTGCCTAGGAAAAAAACCTCTTTCAGGTTACGAGCATTTGTGGTTCGACTCCGTTAAGGACTGCAGATTAAACCCCAACGGATTGGTGAGTATTGTGCCTCTGGTCGCATAACTCATGAGAACTTCACCAGAGTCCCTTGTTAGTCAGGGTAATGGCTAACTCCCGCTCTACGGATCAAAAGAGCTAAACCTGTGAATGAGCGAAGGGTCAATACTTATTCTGGACATGGGTTCGATTCCCATATGCTCCATTAGGGCAATTCTTAATCGTCTGCAATTAATTACAGTTGAGGTGGGTATAGCCCGCCTTGTTTGTTACTATGCAGGGTGTTTGTTCAGATAATTTGTGCAAATCGGTTATGCAGATTGGTGTCAAGCCTGCATTATCCAACCATGAGGGAATTCTATGCAATCCGTTGATCTAACTACCCTGCTCGCCGCCTGTGCTGAACTGCGAGCAGAATGGTTGCCCGCTCGGCTAGAGCAGGTATATCAGCGCGATCGCCTGACCATTTCCCTGGGACTACGAACCCTCCACCATCGCGGCTGGCTAGATATTTCCTGGCATCCCCAGGGAGCGCGGATGTGTATTGGGGATTCACCGCCCCGCAAGCCGGATACGTTTACCTTCAGCGATCAACTGCGCCATCAGCTCAATGGTCTGGCATTGGTGGCGATCTCCGCCATTTCCCCCTGGGAACGAGTGATTGATTTGCAATTTGCTAAACGTCCCGGTGAGGAGCCCCTGTGGCATCTCTACGTTGAGATTATGAACAAGTACAGCAACGTAGTCTTGACAGAATCAGATAATACCATCGTCACCACAGCCCATCAAGTTAGCGCCCAGCAGTCTAGCGTCCGCCCGATTCAAACCGGGCAATCCTACGAATTCCCTCCTTCCCTGACTGACCCAATTCCCAGTCTGCAAGAGTCTCAGGCATCCTGGCAGGAGCGAGTCAGCTTGATTCCGGGTGCTTTAAAACGTCAATTATTCAAAAATTATCGTGGCTTAAGTCCGGCTTTAGTCACCGAGATGATTCAAGCAGCGGGATTGCACCCGGAACAGCCCACAGACAGTTTAAACGATGCCGATTGGGCGGCCTTGTTTGACCGCTGGCAGGATTGGTTAAGGGCATTGGAACGGCAGGACTTTTCTCCCCACTGGACAGCCACCGGATATGGGGTGATCCCCTGGCATTCAACCCGGTTCGCGCCCACCCCTTCCCCGTTCCCCAGCCAACCCTCTCCCCAAACGATTCAGGAGCTCCTGAACACCTACTACACCACCCACCTGAATCAACAAGAATTCAGTCAACTGCGCCATCAAATCCTGCAAAAGCTGAGTTCCCTGCTAGCTAAGTTGCGAGTCAAAGCCGCCGAATTTACCCGGCGACTGCAACAGTCCCAGGAAGCCGAAACCCACCGAACCCAGGCCGATTTATTGATGGCCCATCTACATCAGTGGCAACCTGGATTACAAACCCTCACCCTGGCAGACTTTGAAACGGGAGCCCCGGTCACCTTAACCTTAAATCCCGAAAAAAATGCAGTGCAAAATGCCCAAGCCTATTACAAGCGTCATCAAAAGTTGAAGCGGGCTCGGGTTGCTGTGGAGCCCCTGTTAAACGAAGTATTGACTGAACTGCATTATCTAGAACAGGTAGAGGATTCTGTGACTCAAATCGCCTCCTATCAGACCTCAGATGATTTGAATACCCTGGAAGAAATCCGCGAAGAATTGATTCAACAAGGCTATCTCAGCTCTGCAGAACACCAAACTCAATCCAATTCAAACTCAGACAACAATTCAGAATTTTATTGCTACAAGACCCCTAGTGGATTTGAGCTGTGGATCGGGCGCAACAACAAACAAAATGATCGACTGACCTTCAAAGTTGCCGGAGCTTACGATCTGTGGTTCCATACTCAGGAAATCCCGGGCAGTCATCTATTGCTGCGGTTGAATGCTGGGGAAACCCCTGAGGATCTGGACTTACAATTCGCCGCCAATCTTGCCGCCTATTATAGTCGGGCCCGTCAGAGTGACCAGGCTCCCGTAGTTTACACCCAACCCAAACATATCTACAAACCGAAAGGGGCCAAACCGGGCATGGTGATCTACAAACATGAAACCGTAATTTGGGGCTATCCCCAGCGGATTGACCTCTCCAATCTGCAAGCCATTGATTCCCCTGAACCACCAGACATTGTCCCTGACCATCCGGCGAAAAAAACTAATTCTAAGCAGAGAAAGCTCAACCGGAGCCCTGTAGTGACAGCCTAACACCCCCGCAAATTCACTAGCAGTCAGGATTTCGCCCCACCTCAATCTTCCAAAACAATCTTCCAGAACGATCTTCTGAACTTATCCTCCGCAACCTTTACCAACCTTACCAAAGTCCCCGCACAGGGGTTCCATCCTCAATTTGAGGGAGTTTGCTACCCACCGCAACACAGGATTTGCCGTAGAGGCGATCGCAGATTTGCTGGATTTTTTCCTGACCAGCCAGGGGTTGAGGATATCCCTGAAACAATGGGCCCGTGATAATCTGTTCATATTCCCCCTGAGACAGTTGCTCGATCACCAGATTCTGTAAAGCCAGACCTCGGGTGAGGCGAGGAATTTTTTGTCCTGCATTAATCACCAGAGCATTTGGATCATTGGGGTTGTCCTGGGAAGCCAGTCGAACCTGCCCTTCCAGCACAAAAATCGAACCAATTCCCCCTGCATCTGCCCTCATCACATAAATGGTTCCCTGTACTCCCACGGCAAATCCAGCAATACAACCATTGGCAGGCCCCGATGCAATCACAGTTCCCTGTTCTACTTCAATGCACTGACCCACTAACACTGAAGAGTTTTCAGTCATGCGGCCAGCGGCCCCGGTATTGAAACTGAGTTGGGCTCGGGCGGCCTCGGTTCGGACTTCTTCCCCCAGGTTGGCACTGTCGTTTTCCTGGGCCGTTTGATCCTGAATAAACACCTCCTGATCCCTCCCCAGAATGGCAGTAATGGTGGCCTGATTTACCTGGGCTAGGGCGGGCAAACTAATCAGGGCCGCCCCTAGAACCCCACCCAGAAACCCAACTTTAGCCAGGGGAGAACATGGGGTAGAATCCCCAGCAACATATCTGACAAAACTCTTAAAATTCAAAGTTGACATCCAGCTTAGTTGATTTTTCATTAATACTCTCAGCAGGTAATGGACTTTGCTAAAAGGTTCAGCAGGTCTCTGCCGGATTCAGGATGATCTAGAACATTCCTATCCCATCAATTTAATCCCAATTAATCCCAATCTGGAAAAATCCGATGAATTTATACCATTTCATCCCAGACAAAATCAGGATTTGCCCCTACTTTGACAGAAGAGAGATTAGCAATCCGATAAATCCAACTTCTCTCCACGGATTGAATAGTCCAGTAACTCTATCGGGTGCATCAAAGGAATGCTTCGGCCCTGGAGTTGTAGATGCTTTTTGATTTGTAAAGAGCACCCTGGATTAGAGGATGCAATCAAATCTGCTCCCGTATTCATCAGGTTCTCCACTTTTTGTTGACCCAATTCCTCAGCAACTTCAGGCTGCAGCAGGTTATAAACCCCCGCACTCCCACAACATAGCGCCGCGTCCATTGGTTCTCGCAATTGCACTCCTGGAATTTGCTGCAACAGTTGCCGGGGTTGGGCACTAATTTTTTGCCCATGTAACAGGTGACAGGCATCCTGGTAGACCATCGTTAGGGTTTCCGGATCAACCAAGGGGGATAGGGGCGCACTCAGGCCAATCTCCGATAAAAATTCCTGAACATCTTTCACCTGGGCAGCAAAAGCCTGGGCTGTTTCACGATAGAGGGGGTCATCCTGCAAAATGTGACCATATTCTTTTAGGGTATGGCCACAGCCCGCCGCATTGATAATGACTGCATCTACGGCGGTATCTGCAAAGCTATCAATCATCTGTCGGGCCAGAGCTTGAGCCTGGGTGGTTTGTCCCTGATGGGCTGGTAGGGCCGCACAACAGCCCTGACCTTTGGGAATGACCACTTCGCAGCCATTCGCCGTCAGCACCCGCACCGTTGCCTGGTTGACCCCAGAGAAAAATAACCGCTGGACACAGCCGAGAATCACCCCAACTCTGTAGCGCTTTTCCCCCTGGGCTGGAATTACCAGGGGAAAATCATCCGAAAAAAAGCTGGCATTGATCTCAGGCAGGATAGATTCCATGGCCGCCAGTCGTGGTGAAACTTTGGGCAGCAAACCTGTAGCCTGCACCAAGGCTTTAATTCCCAATTTCTGATAGGCAAATAGGGGCACCAATAGAATTTTTAACCGTTCCGGATAGGGAAATAGATTGAAGATTAAAGCTCTCAGCAGGCGATCGCCCAAATTTCGAGGAACATTGCGCTCAACCTGGGAGCGAGTCGCCCCAATCAACTGGTCATATTTCACCCCCGAGGGACAGGCCGTCACGCAGGCTAAACATCCCAAACAGGTATCAAAGTGTTGACTGGTAACTTCTGCCAGGGGAGCATCTCCTTGATTAATGGCATCCATCAGATAAATCCGGCCCCGGGGAGAATCGGTTTCCTTGCCAAGGACACGATAGCTGGGGCAAGTAGCAAGACAGAACCCGCAATGGACACAGGTATTAATCAAACCCGGATCAGGGGGATTTTGAGGGTCAAATTGCGGAAAGAATTCCTCGGACTGAAGATGGGGATTTTGCGATAAAAAGTTGCTATCTTTTGCCGAGATCAGCTCTGAATTCTGCGTCTGTTTTTTTGAAGTTTGCATATTAATTTGAATCAATCAGATGGAGTCAATTGGATACTCCAGAACTCTAGAAAAGTTTTCACACAATCCCAAATACTGACTGGAATAGGGAAACAAATCATTGATCCGGAACTATTCCGATTTAATTATTCAGGTTCGATCATGAAATTCAACGGTGAAAATTATCAATCTTATTAGTCTTGATTAATCTTAATCTTAATCATAAAACTTAATTGTAGAGCCTAGCGAACATTCAACTCAAAAATTCGATTCTAAAGATCTGATCTGGATGATAACTTTAGATGATGGAGTAGGAAGGCGCAATTGAATGTAAGACACAACTTGGAAGGTGATGAACTCAGTGGCAATGTGGCAATGTTGTTGCGGATTGTCAGGCAGACTGAAGCAACTACAAGCATCTGCCAACAGTGACAAGTAAATCTGATCAACTCGCTAGCTCAGTATCAACACCTCCATACTATTAAATATAGTAAATGTATAATATAGCGATTTCTAATCACGTGAGGTACAGATTTGAGAGGTGGCGGCCCACCGCGCCGCCACCTCTCGTACTCCAGCAGGGTTGGAAACGCTGTAAATTGATTCAGGACTGCTATATCAATCCTCCGGCTCTTCAGATTGGCCAAGCAGCTCAGGGGAGCTGACTTTAGATTGATATTTATCAGTGGCTTTGGAGCTGGATTCTGGCAGATCTTGATTGAGATTCAGCTCAGACCGGGTACTGAAAATGACAGAATTTCCCTGTCGAGCGAGCAGGTCAATTTTAAGGGGGCCAGCGGTATAGGTATCTTCTGCTGCGATCGCCTGTAACTCGATTTGGCCTTCGTGTTCCTGAAGCGCCTCAAAAAAATCAACAATGGTCTGAAGCCGTTCATCCCCAATCTGTACCGACTCATCCACGACTCCCACAAATCTGGCCCTGAAGCTAGAGGCATCAACCAACTGTCGCAACCCCTGCTGGAATTCTTCAGGGGTTAATTCAGAGAGTTTGAGGGAGGTTCTGGCAATAATTTCGCCAGCACTAAACAGCAGACGATTGGGTTCTGCTTTGGTGTAAACATCCACCCGAGTTTCACCCACCAGATAATTGGCAGAGGAAATCACCTGAACTACGTAGTCTTTGCCGTCATCAATCTGACCAATTAGTTTTTCCACTTCTTTGCGAGTGATTTGAACCACTTGTTTTTGGTCAGCACTGGCATTCCCAGTCTGGACTGAGCTGATGGCGTTGCGATTGGCAATCTGCAGCAGGCGATCCACAACTTGCTTTGAGGCTCCAGGGTTGGGGGTTCGGACTAGACCACTGGCTAGAACCTGTCCCCGCCGCAGCCCCACATTTCCTTCCCGCAGGAGCTGTAAATCCCGACCGAGGATCTGGGCATCCTGTTCAGCCAGTTGCACCTGTTTTTCTAGATAAGCCTTCTGCTCTTCTAACTGAGTTTGTTGCTGTTCGAGCTCTACCAGACGAATCTCCCGTTCGCCAATGGTGCGATCGCGCTCCTGAATAGTTTGATCCTGTTGAACAATTTCTTGATCTCGTCGTTTGATCTGGGTCTGAATCTGATTTCGCTGTTGAATCAATTCGGCCTGTTCGGCTTGAAGCCGTTTGATCTCAGATTGTAAAACTTGTTTTTGTTGGGAAACGGAGTTGAGCTGACCCTCGGTATCCTGCAATTCCGCCTCCGTAGAAGATTTGGCTTGATTGACCTGGGAAATTTGGCTGCGGAGATCTTCAAGTTGAGTTTGGGTATTTTGCAGTTGAGTTTTGGCCTGTTGCAGTTGAGCCTGTTGTTCGGTGGTCTGAGAACTGGTTTGCTGCAGGGCTGCGTTGGCTTGAGTCAATTGCTGAATACTCTTCTCCAGGTTGGTTTGCACCTGATCTAGCTCCGCCTGAACTCTTTCTTTCTCATCCATCGTCCGGGTGAGATCTTTACGGGATTGATTCAGGCGCTCTTGAATCTCATCAATTCTAAAGACCCCCCGACGCAAGGGTTTGCTAGTAGAAAATAGAATAGCCAGGGTCAACCCCGATAGGACTGTGCCGGTAAATACCGTCACCAAGGCTGCTGTTTTACGGGGGCGCAGCTTGAACAGACTTAACCGAGCTTTGCCAACCTTCGTACCGAGGCGATCGCTAACCATCGCGATCACGCCCCCTAGCACCAGAATGGCAACAACAAAGATCAGTCCAGCGGTCATGGGTTCTCTACCAGAAATGGTCAATGGAAGAACAGTGGCATCAGTCAACGCTGAGTCTATAGCCAACTGACTCGATTACCCTCGAGATTTCCTGCCCAAACCTGAAGCAGCTAATCCAGGCTTACCTAGATTTTATCCTTCTATTCCGAGTTCCTGGCCAGATGCCCGTACCCCAAGATTTGCATTTACTGAACAGCCGTTCCTAAGTAAATTGCTGACTCAGGGTGACGGGGTTGTGAACGGTGATTTTTTTCTTGTGGATGGAAATCATTTGCTTTTGGCGCAGATCCCCTAACAACCGGGTGACTGTGACTCGAGTCGAACCAATCGCTTCAGCGATCGCCTGATGGGACAGCTTCAAATCAATCCGAATCCCATCGGCCCCCGGAACCCCAAAATCCCGGCAAAGAATCAATAAAAAACTCACCAAGCGCGATCCCATATCCCGATGGGCCAGGGTCTCAATCATCATCTCAGTTTGCAGGATACGTGAGGATAGTCCCTGCAACATCAACATCGAAAGCTCAGGATCGGTCTTCATCGCTTTCTCTACCTGTTCGATCAGGACAGACATCAACTCAACCGGCGTAAAAGCCACAGCATGATAGAACCGATCTGACTTATACCCCGTCACCAGAGAAAGCACACCAAATACACTGTTTTCCCTTAATAGGGCGACTGTAATTTCTTCTCCCGCCTCGTACACCCGAGATAGCTTAACAGCCCCTTTCACCAAAACATAAACTCTTTCTGCCGGATCCCCGGGAAAAAAAATCGTCTTGCCCCGATCAAAAGCTTCTATCAAAGGGGGATAGGCCCCATTCCCAAGTCGCCGAAATACCGTTGCCAGGGACTGATCATATGTCACAACCTGATTCCTTTCACTCACCAATGCTCTAAGTAATAAGTTCCGTGTTACAAAAAAATTCATGTCTACGAGATTGCACAGCGTCAAGCTTGCCCTCTCTCCCATGACAATAAACTCATCAGTCAGATGAGCGATCAAGCCCCACAGCGGTCAGAACTACCCGTAACCCTGCCATAAATTTTACGGAGGCAAAGTAAACTGCTTCCATATTTTGCTTCCATATTGGCTTAATATACCAGTATACCGCGCTTTGCATTGAACGCACAGCATTGATGGATTTTAAAATCGACAAGCTATAGAATTATTATGCTGGATTTGACTGGAAAAACCGCACTGGTGACTGGAATTGCCAATAACCGCTCAATTGCCTGGGGCATCGCTCAACAGTTACATCAAGCGGGAGCTCGTTTGGCGGTGAACTATCTGCCGGATGAAAAAGGACGGTTTGAAAAAAAGTCAGGGAATTGGTAGAACCCCTGAACCCGGACTTATTGCTGCCCTGTAACGTGCAAGATGAACCTCAAGTGAACGATATGTTTGCCGCGATCCAGGATAAGTGGGGCAAGCTGGATATTCTGATTCACTGTCTGGCCTTTGCGGATAAGGATTTTCTGACGGGGGATTTCAGCATGGTTTCCCGGTCAGGGTTTAATCAAGCTTTAGAAATCAGTGCCTATTCCCTCATCCAACTGAGTGCTGGGGCTAAACCGCTCATGGTGGATGGTGGTAGCATTGTCACCCTGACTTATCTAGGGGGTGTGCGGGTGATTCCCAACTACAACATCATGGGAATTGCCAAAGCCGCCCTAGAGATGAACGTTCGCTATCTGGCGGCGGAGATGGGGCCCATGGGAATTCGGGTCAATGGGATCTCGGCGGGGCCCATTCGAACCCTGGCTTCTTCGGCGGTGGGGGGTATCCTCGATATGATTCACCATGTGGAGGAAATCGCTCCCCTGCGGCGCACCGTTACCCAAACGGAGGTGGGTAACACGGCGGCATTTCTCTGTAGTGATTTATCCAGTGGGATGACGGGTCAGATTCTCTATGTGGATTCAGGATACTGCATCATGGGGATGTAGGCGACTTGTAAGATTTTTGATAGATCATCCTAACCCTGCTGCAGCATGGCAAACTCCACCGCACTAATCCGGTTTGACTGATAGAGGGTTTCGGCGATTTCGTTTAGACTCAATACGGAATGGGCTTGATAGCCCTGGTTTTGTAGGTTCTCTCTGACATTGTTGCCGTGGTCGATTAGTACTACAATATCTTGAACCTGGAGTCCTACGGACTTTAGTTTTTCAGCCCCCTGAACTACACTGTTCCCCGTGATCAAAATATCATCCACCACCACAATGGTCTCCCCCAATTGGAAATGGCCTTCGATTAAGCGACCAGTACCATGGGCTTTGACCTCTTTGCGGGGAAAAATCATCGGACGTTCCAGGCGCAGAGCTAATCCTGTTGCCGTTGGTAGAGAGCCATAGGGAATTCCAGCGATCCGATCAAAGGTTAACTGCTGCAGAATATCGGCGTAGGCCCTGACAATTTGATGAAATACCTGGGGAATTGAGATAATCCGCCGCAGATCGATGTAATAGGGAAACACCTTTCCCGAAGCTTGAACATGTTCCCCAAACAGAATGCAGCCAATGTCATACAGTTGCAAAATCAAATCGCGATGGGGTTGAGCCTCCAAAAAGCAGACATCCGGTAGCCAGAGCTCGCAGGTGGGGCTATCTTCAACGATCTGCCGACGGGTGAGATTGATTGAATCTCGCAGATGTTTGAGGGCCTCAGAATTGGTTGACTCACTCAATAGTCGCGGGGGAACGGGCAATAGCAGACCTTCCCCGTGGGGATTTAAGCCAGCGGCCAGAATAGATATCAAGTCATGCTCCTGGGTTAGATCGTTTTCCTCAGCAACATTCCCCTCCACCAGAATCAACCTTTCTGGCACCGCCTTTCGAACCAACGCCAATACATCCGCCATCATCCCCACTGTTAACCCCAACTGATCCGGGGTTCCCCAGGTTTGAGCCGTTTTAATCAATTCTAGATATAAGGGCTGTTGAGGATTGGGATAGTCCTGGATCCGGGCGGCTGAGGGATTGGCGGTTGTTCCCAGGATTAGTACTGCTTTACCCGGATAGAGCAGGAACGGAGTCACCTGATCCTGACCCCCATAGGGCACAATCGTACAGGCATCACATCTCCACTGCTCAAATACCAAACGGGCAAAGGCAGTACTGCTGTTCAAATCTCCAAATTTAGCATCCAGGATGGTGGGAATGTCAGGGGGCAACTGTTGTAGAGCCCATTGCAGGAGTTCTAGTCCTGCGGTTCCGGAGGCTTGATAAAGGCCAAGATTGAGTTTAAAAGCACAGATCTGGCCTTGGGTTTGTTGGAGTAGATGTTTTATCCGGTCTTGATGATCAGTAAATCTGAGATGAGCAGCTTCTGGGTCAGGATTGAGATCCACATAGAGTAGACTTTGATAGCGATCAATGGCCGTCAGTAGCTTATTGAAAAAGTTCATCGAAGGGGATGAAAAGGGATGGAGAGATACAAACCATTGTAGAGTCCAAGGGATTAACCGCAGATCAGGGCAGTTGTTGCTGAGGTTTCAGATTAGCCTAGATCGCGGCAAAACTTCAGCCCTAAAATGCATTACGGCCAGCAGCCTGGGAATAACAATCACTGATGTCCCCAGGCCGAGGTTTTGGCCAAACTTAGCTATCGTAGATCCGCGCTTCAAAGGCGTCGGGGTTTTCTTCGCAGTATTCCTCGAAGGCAGTTTTTTCTAAACGTTCAGCTTTCTGGTGGGAGGCTTCGGCTTGCAATTCCTCAACGATGTCCCAGGCTGCGGCGCATTTCTTTGAAGTTGGCCCAGTTTGAGCACAGATCTGGCGGGCTTCGGCGATCGCCTGTTCGATCCGTTTAGCCAGGATCAAGCTTTTGGGTTTCTCAACAAAATCTCCTCTAGATAAAATATCACCGATAGAAATAATTCCTAACAGTGTTTCCTGAATCACGGGGGCAATGTGGATATGGGTCTGGGCAAATAAACGGGCAACATATTCCACTCCCAAATCGGGGTTCACTGCAATGCAGGGCTTGGTCATGATTTCAAATACCCGCATCCGCTTGGGATCTCTGCCAAAGGCCGTCACTTTGTAGACTACGTCAGTCTCCGTGATAATCCCATAGGCATCCTGTTCATGGCGGCGATCAACAATCAAAGCCCTGACCCCCAGATCATTGAATTTTTTGACCGCATCGGCAACCGTTGCTGATCCCTTAATAGTGGCGACCTCTGTCGTCATGACATCTTTTGCTTTTAACATCATGGATCCTGATAGTTTGATAGTTTATCTAAACGTTTTGGTGCTGATCATTGCAATCAGTAGCTTGACGAAATTGATTAGAAGATCGATCTGGAGGCGAAGCCCCAAACCCCCTTCCATTTGACAATTATTACAATCGCCTACTGACGTTTTTCAGTTAGCAAAAAAATTAACTCAATCTGTACTGTACCAGACCAAAAATTGCTTTGACTACTCTCCCCGCTGCAGCAGAAGAGATTCTTTAGACCTTTTGGGGCCACCTTAAATGATCTGGAAAAAATCATCGGGAAAAATTATCGGGGAAATCTTAACGGAACTGGCGTGTCAAGGTCAGCAGCCTAGGGATGCAACCGGTCTTCGAGTAGGGCAAACGCATCTAAATCCTGAAAGCCTTTCTTGGTCAGCGTTTCGCTGACCAAGATTTTCCGGCATCCGATGGCTGAAACCCTTGCTCCCCAGGCGTTCTAAAAATAAGATGCGTTTGCCTTGGGGCTTCGAGCCCATGACTTGACATCGAGGGTATATGAGGTTAGCTTGAATTATCCTGATCAGCCGTCTTGGTCAGCCGAGTGTTCGAGGCCAGTGGTAAAAGCTCTTGGAGCTAGCTTTTCACGTTTTCTCTGCTTTCAGAATTGACGTTGATCTGTCGTGAATGTTAGCCAGTCTAAATTTAGCAAATCGCTGAGTCAGCGAATCGCTCAGTCAAGAGCCTAGTCTAAGCCAATTGACTGATCCGCCACCCCCGATCTGTCACCCCCGATCCGCCATCCCTAACCCGCCATCCCACTAGATTGTTTCATAACCACGTTCTTCTGTGAAGGATTGATTGAGCCATAAAAATGGCCCAAGAAATTTTTTTGAGGGATTATGATGGACAAAGATCTGGATTTGTAGCATCTAAAGCTGAATTTTGGTTCGGTTGCCCGTCTGCTCTCTCAAATCCTCTGATTTAATCCTCGTTTATCACCTGAGATTCCGTAAAGATTTTCCTTTGAAGGGGTTTAAAGATGGCGTTAAAAAGCCAAACCAATAAAGCACACCAACTGCTTTTGTGGGTGTTAGCAGTATTTATTTTGAGTGGTAGGGCGCGATCGCCCAACCGATTACCCCTGGGGCGGATGGCACTGGAACAACAGTCACCTCCCCCGATGGGCAGCAATTTAATATTGGTGGAGGGAGGCGGGCAGGGGAGAATCTGTTTCATAGCTTCGAGCAGTTTGGTCTAGATGCCAATCAGGTCGCCAACTTCCTCTCTAATCCTGAGATTCGCAATATTTTAGGGCGGGTTAATGGCGGAGATGCTTCATTTATTAATGGTCTGATTCAGATTTCTGGAGGTCAGTCCAATTTATTTCTGATCAATCCCGCTGGAATTGTCTTTGGCCCCAATGCCAGTCTGAATATTCCCGCCGCTTTTACAGCCACAACGGCTAACGGCATTGGGTTTGGGGACGGTTACTGGTTTAATGCCTTGGGCAGCAATGAATGGGCAAACTTGGTGGGAACCCCTGAGGAATTCCGATTTGACAGCGAAACCCCGGGGAGTGTGATCAATTTCGGGCGATTGGCCGTTCAGCCCGGGCAAGATCTGACCCTGCTGGCGGGAACGGTGATCAATACGGGAACCCTGGAAGCCCGGGGGAAACCTGACGGTGCAGACTGTATCGGGAGGAAATTTGCTGCGGATTCAGCCGGACGGTTCCCTGTTGAGTTTGGAAATCAATCCGGGGCTCCCTGAGTTTGTTTCGGGAGCGGCCAACTCGGGGCCAGCCATCACGCCCTTAACCTTGCCAGCCTTGCTAACCGGATCGGGAGTCACCGGGGCCACCGGAGTTACCCTCGATAGCGCTGGCAATCTGGTGTTGACCGCAACCGGCAAGGGGGTCAATGCAGGGGATATTGCCGTTGCGCCCCAGGCCCAAGCCGCTCAATCCGCTGCTATTTTTGCGGATACAGCAACCTTGAGGGCAGCCAATGATCTGGTGTTGGTGGAGCGATCCCTAGGGACAACTGGAGATTTGAACCTGTTAGCCAGTGGGGTACTACAGGTGCGAGACAGTGATTTGCGACTGTTTTCGGCGATTTCAGGGGGAACCCTTACCCTGGGTGGAGGTCAGGGCATCGATATTCTGGCCCTGAATACTCCTCCTTATACCCCATTTCAAGCGACAGGAGATCTAACCCTGATCAGCCCTGGCATCATTTCTGGGGATAGCCACTTTAGTACCGGCGGGAATTTCAGCATTCTCAGCCCCACGGGAACCGGAGGAAACTTTGTCAGTCTTTTTGATCCGATTATTACCGCCGCTGGCAATGTGATCTTTAGTAGCTATGAAGGGGCATCCCTCAAGGTTGAGGCGGGGGGAGCAATTCGGGGGGGAGACATTACCATCACCAGCCCCGATGTGACAATTATTAATCCTGCTCCCGGAACCGATGAGTTTATTCTGGCCAACAGTCCAGCCGTGATTTTGCAATCGGGGGTCAGGGGTGGAACCTCTAATCTGGGCAACTCCTCCGAGGGCAATGTCTTTATTGAACAGCCCCTTTCAGGTCGCTCAATTTCGGTGGGGTCGATTCAGACAGCGGGTGGGCCTGTGATTTTGCAATCTGGCAATGAAATCCGGCTGAATCAGGTTGAATCCCAGGGGGGACGAATTGAGTTGGATGCCCTCGATAATATTACCGTCGGTCGAACTATCAATTCTGCTGGGGGCAATATCCTAATTTCAACGGACAACTTTTTGCGGGTGAACGGTACGTTTACTGCCCCAGATGGTACTCCCACCAGTATCTCTTCCGCTACAATCTCTGGCTCTGGAGGCAATATTCGGATTTTACAGGGGGGTGGAACTGATACTCCCTTTAGCATTGGCGATCCGTCGATCAACGGTACAGCCGGGGCGATCGCCAGCGGCTCTGACCGGGTTGTTCCTGTCCTGGAAATTCCCGTGCCTTCGGACGGAATATTTATTCAGGGCAATATCAATATTGAAACGATTCCACAAGACTCAAAACCCGATCCCAATCCCATCCCAGAACCGACTCCCTCCCCGGAACCGACTCCAATTCCTGAACCATCCCCCATCCCGGAACCGACGCCCTCCCCAGGTGTTGATCCATCTCCCACCCCTGAACCTGTCCCCACCCCAGGGGAAGATCCCAACCCGATGCCATCTCCAGCTCCAGTTCCGCCTATTCCGCCCAGGGGTGAGGAGCCTGCCCCACCCCGAACCCCGAGCCCAGTCCCAATCCCAGTCCCAGTCCTAATCCCAGTCCCAATCCCAGTCCCAATCCCAGTCCCAATCCCAGTCCCAACCCGACCCCGATTTCAAATCCTCCCACCAGTTCTCCCGTTGCTCCTGAACAGGAACAGGAAATTGCTGCAGCCGTGACAGCGGAGCCCGTGGTTCGGCAGAGTACTTCAAACAGCGATGCCAATCTCCCCAACCCCAATGGACAATCCTCTGAAGCGACCATCAGTAAGCCGATCCCTCCAGTTCAAGTCGTGGAAGTGGCTCGGGCAGAATTGGCTGAAAATTTTAGAACCGACAGTATTGAAACCCTGATTCCTCAAATTGATCAACTTTTCAATCTGGAATATGAAACTTATCTAGGAGTGGGCCCTCTATCAGGAGAAGCCAGTTTAGATACGATTCAAAGTACCCTGGATAAGGTCACCCAGGCAACCGGGCAAAATATTGCGGTAGTCTATATCCTTCTTCAGGCTGCGTCCTTGGAAGTCTCAGTGGTGACAGCCGAAGGAACAATCCGCCAGACTGTTCCGGTGAGTCGTGCAACAGTAATTGAAATCGCGAATCAGTTTCTCACCGCTGTTACCTCTCCCCGGAAACTCAGTACTGATTCCTATCGCCCCTTTGCTGAACAACTTTATCAGTGGATGATTGCCCCGATAGAATCTGAACTGCAAGCCCAAGAGATTAATACCCTGATGTTTGCGATGGATCGACAGCTTCGGGGATTGCCCGTAGCAGCTTTTTATGATGGGGAGCAGGAACAGTTCTTAATTCAGAAATATAGCTTGAGCTTAATTCCCAGTTTTAGTTTGACGGATACCCGCTATCAGCCGATTAAAAATCCTCGGGTTTTGGCCATGGGAGCCTCGGTCTTTCCGGAATCAGACGAAGAAGAATTACCGGCGGTTCCCCTAGAATTGAAAGTAATTACAGAAACAACTCAGGACAATGAAAAGTACTTCTTGAATGAAGAATTTACCCTAGAGAACTTCAGGAAGCAACGGTTAGCTAAACCCTATGACATTGTCCATCTGGCAACCCATAGCGAGTTCAGGAGGGGTAATCCTCGCACGAATAATTATATTCTATTTTGGGATGGGCGGGTCACTATTGATGAGTTGCAAGGTTTGGATTGGAAGTGGGGTAACTCAAGTCTGAATCTGTTAATTTTGAGCGCCTGTCGAACGGCAATCGGCGATGAGGGGGCAGAGATGGGTTTTGCTGGGTTGGCAGTGCAAACTGGAATTCCTTCTGTGTTGGCTAGTCTTTGGTACGTGTCTGATATAGGAACTCTGGGTTTGATGGCAGAGTTCTATCAACAATTGCAAACGATCCCGATCAAGGCAGAAGCGTTTCGCCAGGCCCAAATTGCCATGCTTTCGGGACAGATCCGGATTGAATCAAATGATTTAGTGGTTTCAGATATTGTGGGCATTATTCCCCTCACCCCTGAAATTCCCCGACAAGCCAACAATAACTTTTCCCATCCCTACTATTGGTCAGGTTTTACGATAATTGGGAGTCCCTGGTAAGACAGGCAAACCCTTGAATTTTGATGCAGGATGTTGATTAATAACTTTAAGAAACCTTAAGGAACTTTTTCCGGGACTGGTCTGTCTTTAAGAAACTTTAAGAAGAGCAATTTCAAGGGGGATAATCGTTTCCCCTGGGTCTGGTTCATGACTTTTCGGTCTTCCTTAAGGTAAAAAATTATCCTGGATATAGCAAGGTTTCTAAGTGAATTTGCTAAGATATAAACGAGCTGATTCAGTTGATCAATATTTTAGTGAGTAATTTATTTTAGTGAGTAATTTTGTAAACTCTAGTAAACCCTACGTAATCTTCTCAAACGATCTTCTCAAAAGAAGAGGATTTTATTCCGGATTATTAAACAAAATTGTAAAGTTTTAGTAAAGCAATCTTAGTAATGAATAGCTTAATTGAACGGGGAAATTGTTATGGGAGTTCAGCAAAGACTTTAACAGAGATGTTAACAGAACTTTCAAGAGAGACTGCAGTGACATCGCAGGCAGATTTTGCTGGCGATTGCCCATCCTTCTATCCATCCATCCCAAGCCGAACGCTGGTGGTATTTGATCCGGGGCTTCAATCCCTCTTACCGTTGGTGGCTGGGGTCAAACCTGGGGTGGAAATCCTGGTTTTACATCCTGAACAGGACAGTATCAGGCAAATTACTGACTATCTGGTTCAGCCCCCTGAGCCAATATTTAAGAGTATTTCAGACAATAATATTTCAGACAGTCTTTCAGATAACGTCCCCGTTAGAGCTCTGCACTTGGTGGGTCATGGCGCACCCGGAACCCTAAAACTGGGCCATACGCTTTTAACCAACCACAATTTGGATCGGTACCGTTCTCAGTTGCAGCGCTGGAACGTTGCGGAGATTTTCCTCTATGGCTGTCATATTGGAGCAGCAGTTGAGACGGAGGGAGTTTCAGGGCATCCCTTGCTGGAGCAGTTGCACCAGATCACGGGGGCCAATATTGCAGCCTCCAGTACGGCGGTGGGCAATCCCCAACGGGGAGGTAACTGGGATCTTGATATTCAAATCGGAGATATTCAGTCTTCCATCGCTTTTACTGAACCTACCCGGGCTACTTACCCCGAGATTTTTGCAATTTTTACTGTCAATAACATCGGGGACGAACCCGATAGTAATCCGGGGGATGGATTGGCATTGACTAGCTCAGGAACCGTAACCTTCAGGGCGGCTTTAGAAGAAGCCAATGCCCTGCCTGGGGACGATAATATTTTCTTCTTGCTTCCTGCTGACTCCTTGACCATCCAGCCCAATTCGCCCCTGCCGGGGATTACCAGTCCTGTCTTTATTAACGGGGGTTCCCAACCTGGTTTTTCTGGAAATCCGATTATTGAACTCAGCGGTAGCAATGCGGGTCTTGCCGCCAATGGTTTGGTTCTGGAAACGGGTTCCGATGGCAGCTTCATTCAGGGTTTGGTGATTAATGGATTTGCCTTGGATGGCATGGTGATTAACAGCCGCAATAACGTGATCCAGAGCAACTTTATTGGCACTGACCGGAGTGGTCTTAGGGATCAGGGCAACGGTGGCAGTGGTATTAGACTATCTGGTAGTGCTTCCGGCAACCTGATTGGTGGGGCTCGGTTGGAGGGGAGCCTGGGTCAGGGGAACCTGATTTCTGGGAATGGGGGAAATGGAATTGCGATCGCCCCCGATACCAGCCTCAATACCGTTCAGGAGAATAGAGTTCAGGGCAATATTATTGGGGCAAATCTCAACCTCAGTCCCTTGGGGGGGGATGAACTCCCCAATGACCTCGATGGTATTGCAATTTTCAACAGTAATAACAATTTAATCGGCGGCACCACAACTGGAACCGGAAATTTGATTGTCGGGAATGAGGGGGGTGGGATTTCAGTGGGCGGGGGGTTGGGGGCCAATAATCTGATTCAAAACAATACGATTCGTTCCCATGACAGGGCTGTGGTAATCCGGGGAGGCGCTAGTAACAACTCTGTGGGGGCTGCGGGGGTCGGTAACGCAATCTTGGATAACAATCGCGGGGTGGTCATCACCGATCTATCGGTGGGCAACCGGATTCTGAATAATACCCTCTTTAATCCAGTGATTGATATTGATCTAGGGGGAGACGGGATCACCGCAAACGACCTTCTAGACGGAGATACGGGCCCAAACAACCTGCAAAATACCCCAATCTTACAGACCGCCATCATTGGCTCCACCAACCTCAATCCCCAACAGAATATCCAGGTCACTGGCATCCTTAATAGCACCCCGAACGGTGTCTTTACCATCCAGTTGTTCGCTAATGTATTTTCAGTGGCGGGCAATCCTGATTCTCTAAACGATCAGGTGTTCTTAGGTGAGATTCAGGTGGTCACCGATGAGAATGGCAACGGGGCATTCAGCCCCCTACTGCCTATTCCCGAGGGTCTCCAGGTTTCCAATCAAATCATCGCCACGGCTACCGATGGCACTGGCAGTACCTCTGAGTTTTCTCCTGCCATTGACCTGGTTCCCCAGAATATTGTCCTGCCACTGGTCAGTGTTGGAATCAGTCCTGCTCCGGTGACTGAGGGGGCAGCACCAGGAACCCTGAGCTTATTTTTGACCACCCCTGCTCCTGTTGGGGGTTTGACCGTGAGCTACGATTTGACGGGCAGTACCGCCTTGAATCCTGCAGACTTTACCCTGGCTGCGGCAGAGAATCTCACCCAGCTTAATGGCGCTAACTTCACCATTGCCCCCGGAGCCACCACAGCCAGTTTACAGGTGATTCCCGTAGATGACAGCCTCCTTGAGGCCAATGAACAGATTCAATTCAATTTGAGGTCAGGTTCGGGCTATGGACTGGATGGCATCGCCAATCAAGCCTCGGTCATCCTACAGGACAATGAGGTTGCTAGATTTGAGATTGTTCCCCTGGTCGGATTGGTGACATCAGAGGATGGGGACACCGCCAGCTTTACGGTGGCCCTCTCGGCCCCGCCTACGGCAACTGTTACAGTCAGCCTGGCAAGCAATGACTTGATGGAAGGAACAGTTGCGGTCAGTTCCCTCAGCTTCACCCCGGAGAATTGGGATCAGCCTCAACCTGTTGCCGTTACAGGGGTCAATGATGCCCTAGTCGATCCGGACACCCCCTATACGGTCACCGTTGGTGGAGTCGTCACCAGCCTTGACCCCAACTTCAATAGTATTGCCCCGGCAACGGTTAACCTGACGAACCGGGATAATGATATCGCCGGTGTGTTGATTCCCAACGCCCCTCGAATCACCCACGAAGATGGTCTCAGAACCGACCAAGATACATTTCCGGTGGTGCTCACCAGCCAACCTTCAGCGGATGTGGTAGTCAATCTGATTAGTAGTGATTTATCCGAAGGCAGGGTGAGTCAAAGTGCCTTGACATTTACCAGCCTGAACTGGAATATTCCCCAACTAGTCACCCTGGCAGGAGTTGATGACACTGTTGTAGATGGTGATATTAGCTACACCATTGAAACCACAGTGAGCACCACTGATCCGGGGTATCAGGCTCTAGATCCGATTGATCTGGCGGTTAGCAATATTGACGATGATAGGGCGGGGATTCAGGTTACACCCACGGCGGGACTAACCACCAGCGAGAATGGCGGGTTTGCTCAGTTCGAGGTGGTGCTGACTTCTCAGCCCACAGGCAATGTGGCGACCAATCTCAGCAGTGATAACCCTGATGAAGGTCAAGTCTCCCGCTCTACCCTAACCTTTACTCCGGAAACCTGGAACACAGCTCAAACGGTGCTGGTGATGGGGGTAGATGATGCCGTTGCCGATGGCGATCAGCTATATACTATTGTGCTGGACTCCGCCGTTAGCTCCGATCCCACCTATGCTGCAATTGACCCGGATAATGTCCGGGTCACCAATGCTGACAATGAAGCTCCAGGAATTATCGTAAATCCCATCAGTGGTTTAACCACCACTGAAGCCGGGGGTAGTGATACCTTTGAGATTTTGTTAACCAGCCAGCCTACCGATGACGTGACTATCATGGTGGCCAGCTCCGATACGACCGAAGGGGTTATCTCAGGCAATTCCACTCTGGTCTTCACCAATGAAAATTGGACTAAACCTCAAACCATCACGGTTGCGGGGGTCGATGACGATCAAGTGGATGGCCCTGTGAGCTATACCCTGGTTACCACCGTTGAAACAGGGGATCCCATCTATCAGACGCTTGCTGCGGCTGATGTCCAGGTGACCAATACGGATGACGATGTCCCTGGAATCTTGATTACCCCCACTACCGGACTGACCACCAGTGAGGCGGGAGGAACGGCTCAGTTTGCTGTGGTATTGGCCTCTCGACCAATTACTGAAGTCGTGATCAACCTCAGCAGCAGTAACATCCAGGAAGGCACCTTGGGAACCTCGGCCCTCACCTTCAATCCGGCAAACTGGGATACTCCCCAGGTTGTAACCATTACCGGGGTTGACGACGAGATTGCCGATGGTAATATTCCCTACACGATTATCACGGAAGCGGCCCTGAGCGCTGATGAAAATTATAGCGGCCTAGAGCTTGAAGATATTAATGTCGTCAATGCCGACAACGATCTTCCCGGCATCAGGGTCAGCCCCACTAGTGGACTGATCACCACTGAATCCGGCGGCACTGCTGAATTTACCATTGTCCTGAATACCCAACCGACTGCCAATGTCGTTCTGAATCTCAGCAGCAGCAACTCCCTAGAGGGGGTTCCTTCCCTGGCTACTGTGAACTTTAGTCCCGTCAATTGGTTTCAGCCTCAAACCATTACAGTGACAGGAGTGGGGGACGGTGTTGTCGATCCAGATGTGTTGTATTCCATCCTCACCAGCGCCACTCAAAGTGATGACCCAGCCTATGACAACCTGAATCCTGATGATGTCAGTGTGACTAATCGCAATACGGATTTGCCTGTGGTTAATCTGACCGTCAGCCCTGGGATTGGGACAGAAGCTGAGATGACCGCGATCGCGGTTACTGCTACTGTTTCCTCCCCAGTGATCGGGAATCAAACTATTGATTTATCGGTAACTGGAACTGGCATCACCCCGACAGATTATGCGCTGTCGGGGCTACAGATTGTGATTCCTGATGGCCAGATTCAGGGAATGGCTACCTTGACCATCGTAGACGACTTCCGGCGAGAATCCGACGAAGTGGCGATCCTCACCTTGGCCAATCCATCGCCAGGAATTTTTCTCGGCCCGCAAGCCACGGCCAATCTCACAATTCAGGATAATGACGTTGCCCCAACCATTGCCTTTGCTGAATCCAATTACCGGGTGAATGAAGCCGGTGATAGGGACAGTCCCGGATTCCTAGACGTGACCCTGAATCGGATTGGGGATATCACTGACCCCTCAACGGTGACAGTACAGTTTGAGGCCGGTACCGCGATCGCCGGGCAGGATTTTGATGATACTCCGATTGTCATCACCTTCGAGGCCAATGAATCCATTGCCCAGGTGTCTATTCCCATCCTTGAGGATCTGACGGCAGAGGCAACTGAAGGCTTCACCCTGGTTCTAGCCAACCCAGGAGCCGGTACTGAGCTGGGAGACCCCAGAACGGCCCTAGTAGAAATCCTGGACAATGAAAACCCAGATATTGATAGTTCTGTAACCCAACTGGCAGTGGCAGAAGGGGGAGCCGGCAGTCGTTACGAATTGGTGCTGGCCACTCAACCTCGCAACCGCGTTACCATTGCTTTTGATTCTGGCGATCAGCTAGAACCGATTGGGGCGATTGAGTTTACCCCAGAGAACTGGGATATTCCCCAAACTGTTGAGGTTTTTGCAGTTGATGACGATGCAGTTGAGGGGGCCCATACTGGAGAAATTATCCAAACAGTCACCAGTGAAGATGCCAATTATGATGGCTTCTCCTTGGAGACGATCCAGGTTGATATTGCTGATAACGACCAGGCCGATGTTTTAGTCACCCCCCTCAACCTGCCCCTGGAGGAGGGAGGAGCCAGTGCCAGCTACAGTTTAGTCCTGACTCGCCCCCCGATATCTTCCGTTACGGTCAGTTTCGATCCGGGGGATCAGTTAAACCCCATTGCAGCCATTGAGTTTACCCCGGAGAACTGGGAGATTCCTCAAACCGTTGAGGTTTCAGCAATTGATGATACGGTGATCGAAGGGGAACAGATTGCCAGTGTGCGTCATCAAGTCAGCAGTGAGGATCTCAACTATGAGGGTCTGCTGATTCCTGTGGTTCAGACGGTGATTACGGATAATGACTTTGCGGCCCAGGTAATTTTCACCCCCGTTAGCCTGACTGCAGCGGAAAATGGAGCAACAGCAAGCTACACCCTAGTATTAGATACTTCCCCCACCGCCCCAGTTACGGTGAACTTTACCCCCGAGGACCTGTTGGAGCCGATTGATGTCATTGTCTTTGATAGCAGCAATTGGGACACACCTCAAACAGTCACAGTGGTAGCCGTTGATGATAATTTTGTTGAATCTGAGCAGGTGGGTTTGATTACCCACGAGGTGCAGAGTGACGACAACAACTTTGCGGGTCTAGAGATTACTGATGTTGAAATTGCGATCGCCGATAACGATGTTGCCCGGGTAGAAATCACCCAAACCGGAGGGACTACTCGGGTCAGGGAAGACGGGGCCACTGATACTTATCAGGTCGTGCTCACCAGTCAACCCACCCGTTCCGTGAGAGTGACGCTTTCTCCCGATAGCCAACTTGATATTGGCGAGGGGCCAGAAGGGGCTGTAGAATTGATTTTTACCCCCGAGACCTGGGATAGCCCCCAAACTATCACGGTAGCGGCCATCGATGACAGCCTGGTAGAAGCCACAACCCATACGGCCACCATTAACTATGGGGTTCGCAGCGATGATCCCGACTACAACCTCAATAGCGCAATTCGGATTGATGGTACTCAAAGGGTCAATCTTACGGTAGCAATTACCGACAACGATGAGCCCCTACCTCCTGGAACTCCAGGCTTCAACTTGATTCAACCGGTGCGGCAGACGGATGTCCTAGAAGGGTTTGGAGATGACCTGTATAAGCTGGTCTTGACCAGTGAACCGACCGCAGCCGTGAAGATCAACCTTGACCCTGGCTCCCAACTCCAGGCCGACCAGCGGTCTTTGACGTTTACGCCAGCCAACTGGAATATTCCCCAAAGTATCACCGTGACCGCGATTGACGATGGCAGTTCCGAAGGTCAACAGACCACAACCATCATCCATACCGCCAGCAGTGAGGATTTCCGTTATGATGGCTTGGCCGTGGCCACCCTGGAGGTGACGGTGAGTGACAATGACAACCGAGGAGAACAACTGACCTTCTCCGAGCCAGTGATTCAGAGCTTCTCTGATGCCGATGACCGGGGTACAGGCTCGGATGGCAGTGATGTTTTCTATGGCAATAGGGGCAATGATCTGCTGCGGGGAGCCCGAGGAGAAGATTTAATTCTCGGTCAGGCAGGGGCAGATGGGCTTTTTGGGGGAGGCGGAAACGATGTTTTGATTGGGGGTCAGGATAATGACCATATCCAGGGGAGTGGCGGGGATGATGTGATCTTTGGGGACAGGGGCAGAGATCGCCTCAATGGCGGTCAGGGTAATGATCAGCTCTTCGGCAACTTCGGCAATGATCGGCTCCTGGGAGAACAAGGAACCGATACCCTAGCGGGGGGGCGCGGCAATGATGCTTTTGTGCTGGGCCTGGGTTCAGGTAGCTCTGATGTCAGCTTTGCGGATCGGATTCTGGACTTTACGGACACGGAGGATGTGATTGAGTTGCAGGGTAGTTTGACGTTTGATCAGCTTGAGATTACGGCGAGTCCTGGGGGGGCTTTGATCCAGGTATTAGCCACGGGAGAATTTCTGGCCATTCTAGAGAATGTTGATACTAGTAATTTGACAGCCCAGGACTTTATTTAGGAAGTCTCTCAACTCAGATAAAAACTCCAATGAATTAACCGGATTCGATATCATTGAATCTCGCATTTGATATATTGGCAGCAATCCCAATTCCCCGACACTGTACCAAAATTGTACCAATACTTCTGAAAACCAATATGACCGACTCTCAACCCCTGCGAATTACATTGCCCCCGTTGCAGATCACCCTTCAGGATCAACAGCAAGTGACGTTACAGTGGTTGACTCAAGCCCTGCAGTCGGGTCAGACTCAGGGCTTGAGTCCCCAACCCATCCCTCCCCTGAAAGATGAATGGAAACAATGGGTTGCCATCAATAAGTTGCTGGAACAACCGGATCAAGGCTTGTGTCAGCGGATGATAGATCATGGAATTGATTCCAATCTAGCCCAACAGGAAGTCACTGAAGTCAAACATCATCCCTATTTCAAAGCAGGGGAGCGGTTTGTTCAGCAACTACAAAAGCTAGAATCTTTGCTCAAAATTCAGCAGCAACTCAGCACCCTTGCCCCCCAATCCATCGCAGTTGACCGCAAAATTGGCCTCTCCCGGATTGATTTTCTCAATCAGTACTACGCTCGAAATACTCCAGTGATCCTCACCGGGATCATGAATAACTGGAAAGCTTTGCGACTCTGGAATCCAGAATATTTCCAACAAAATTATGGGGACGTTCAGGTTGAAGTTCAGGCCAATCGGGATTCTGATCCAGATTATGAACTCAACGTCGATAGCCATCGTCAGACCATGAAATTTGGGGACTATATAGATCAGGTGGTGCAGACGGGGGAAAGCAACAATTACTATATCGTCGCGAATAACGGGAACTTCGACCGGGAAGAGATGCGGGGATTGCTCCAGGATATTGAGATTTTCCCTGAATATCTCAATCCCCAGGAAACCCAGGGGAGAATTTTCTTCTGGTTTGGCCCTCAGGGAACCGTGACACCTCTCCATCATGATCCGGTCAATTTGATGCTGGCACAGGTGCTTGGGAGAAAACGAATTCTACTGATTCTGCCCCAACAAACCCCCTATCTCTACAACCAGGTTGGTGTTTTCAGCAAAGTTAATATTGAGTGCCCGGACTACGAAAAGTATCCTCTGTTTAACCAGGTCAAGCCCATTGAAATCATTCTAGAGCCGGGAGAAGTGATTTTTATTCCGGTGGGTTGGTGGCACTATGTCCGGTCATTGGATACTAGCATTTCGGTTTCGTTCACTAACTTTGTCTTCCCCAACGCCTATGACTGGAAAAATCCCACCTTTGGCCGTTAGTCTCCTAAAAGTGTCCTGGTGGATGGGATTACCCCAAATCCTGCATCACTCAATAGAATAGAGAAGGTTAGTCTTTGGATTTTGAGCCAAGGCCGAAGATTCCCTATGATTTTCCAGGTTCTACGGTTATGAGTTCCACGTCATCAACAGCCTCTCCATCCATCCCCTATGCTCCAGGGACTCTGCAGCGAGCCCAGCGGGCAATCTGTTGTTCTCCATTTCAACTGAAGCTATTGACAACGATGCGCTATGAGCGGGTTGAGTTGGGGGCGATCGCCCATCCGTCTGGTGTCCATCAAGGTTATACTCGACTCCCACTTTCAGAACTTGCCGCTGAGAATGGATTGATCTGGCTCATTCAAGTGGGGGTGCTGCGGCGTGAAGTCGATGGACAGGGAATTACAGATAGCTTTCGCTTGACTCCTTTGGGGCGGCAGCTTGTGGATCAATGGGTCGCTCAGGGTCAGGAATTGACCGCTCCAACCTGGCGCGATCGCCTGCTCAACCTTCTGGCACGGCGGATTCGGCTCCCTTTTTAATGGCATCTAGAGTCCTATAACAATCCCAAGGATTTGTGAGACAGGGATGAAATCCCTAAACCCCTCCCTGACTTTTCTCACGCCTGATTTAGAATTGCTATAGGTGGTTAATGAATGGGTTGTTGATCAAATAGTGATTATTTAGAAATTACTGTTCAATGAATTATGACTTCAGAAATTATTGTTTCAGGAATTGTGATTGAAAGAATCCTGGTTTAAGCTTGAAGGTCTGATGCCTTTCCCAGAATACCTCAAACCTCTGACAAGAACTGTGCAATGACCAAGACAACTCAGGCCAAGACCATCATGGTAGTCGGGACTACCTCCCATGCCGGAAAATCGATGTTGGTGACGGCTTTATGCCGGATTTGCGTCGGCGGGGAGTCTCAGTGGCTCCATTTAAAGGACAGAACATGGCGCTGAACTCCTATGTCACCTCTAGCGGCGGTGAAATTGGCTATGCCCAGGTAGTACAGGCTTGGGCAGCCGGGTTAGTTCCCACGGTTGAAATGAATCCAATTTTGCTCAAACCCCAAGGGAATATGACTTCCCAGATAATTTTAAAGGGAAAAGCTGTAGATTGTGTTCAAGCTCAGGACTATTATGAGAGATATTTTGATATTGGCTGGCAAACCATTACTAAATGTCTGGATCATTTGACCTCAGAGTATCAATTATTAGTTTGTGAGGGGGCGGGCAGCCCTGCAGAAGTGAATCTCAAACATCGAGATTTGACAAATATGCGGGTAGCCCAATATTTAACCGCGAAAACGTTGCTGGTGGTAGATATTGATCGGGGTGGAGCCTTTGCCCATGTGGTTGGTACCCTACAGCTTCTAGAACCGGCGGAACGAAAACTGATTCAAGGGATTGTGATTAACAAGTTTCGTGGACAGCGATCGCTGTTGCAGTCGGGGATTAATTGGCTTGAGGAGTATACGGGCATTCCGGTGATCGGGGTGATTCCCTGGTTTGAGATCAATTTACCCGCAGAAGATTCCCTGAGCTTATTTGATCGCCGCAGTGGCGGCTCCCCTCAAGCAGAAGTCACTATTGCGGTGATTCGTTTGCCCCGAATTGCCAACTTTACGGATTTTGATCCCCTTGATGCTGAGGCAACAGTGAGGGTGAAATACGTTGATCTGACTGAAACCCTGGGTCACCCTGATGCGGTGATTATTCCGGGCTCGAAAACCACGATTTCTGATCTGCTAGCCCTCAAAGAGAGCGGGATGGCAGGGCAAATTCAGGATTATCTGGCGGCGGGGGGTCAGGTGATGGGAATTTGTGGAGGATACCAGATGTTGGGACAAACCATTACCGATCCCTACGGTTTAGAAGGCAAGAAAGGGGATTATCCTGGATTGGGTTTATTACCATTGAAAACCATTCTAGACCGACAAAAAGTTTCAGCCAAACGGGCAGTCACCTCTGCCTATCCTCAAGTGGGTTTCCCGATAGAAGGCTACGAAATTCATCAGGGACGCACTCAAGTTTTAGATCGAGATATCACCGCCCCGATGTTTGACGACATTGGGTTGGGGGTGATCAATCAGCAGCAGTCCGTTTGGGGCCATTATCTACATGGGATTTTTGATAATAGCGCCTGGCGACGAGCCTGGTTGAATCATCTGCGAACTCCCCGGGGTTTGCATACCCTGCCTACGGGAGTGCCCAACTATCGAGAACATCGGGAAATGCTATTGGATATGCTGGCTGATGTGGTAGAGGAGTCGCTCGATCTGGATTCAATTCTGGCATGATTTAAAGCTTTGTCTAAGATTTTGGGGGAATTCTCAGGGAATGTTGATTCACTTTTTGCCCGATAACATCAGTATTGAGGCTCAACCTGGAGAGCCCTTGTTAGAGGTGGCTAGGCGAGCCGGAGTCACCATTTCTACAGGGTGTCTGATGGGGTCATGTCACGCCTGTGAAGTCGAAGTAAACGATGGCGAAATCATCTGTGCCTGTATTAGCGCTGTGCCTCCCGGACAAACTGAAATGACCATTCAACTCTACGTCGATCCGACCTGGTAGGATTTCTGGTCATTGCCATTGCGCTATTGTTGAGTTCCTGTGGCTAAATCAATCTTGCTCCTGAATCGATGGTCAATTCTCGGTTACAGTTCTTAATCACAATTCTCAGTCAAGCAGTTGACGAGGTACTTTCTTCCTGGCATACTTGTAAGAGTATTCAAAATGTAGTTAGATATTTAGTTTTTAGGGCTAAATCCTTAAGGCTAAGTTAAAAATCTAGCTTAAGAAGCTAAATTAAGAAATTAACTTCAGCAATTTGAGTCAGTTGCGGGCGTAGCTCAGTGGTAGAGCGTCACCTTGCCAAGGTGAATGTCGCGCGTTCGAATCGCGTCGCCCGCTTATAAGCTAATTTTACCTAGTTCTCCTGTTGCCGTTACAGTTCTGTCAGGGCGATTAATAATAGGTGTTGTTTATCGTGGGTAGATGAGTCCTACCGGGATTAATCCCCAAAAAGGTGAGAGTGGGTTTCAGGTTTGCTCCATTTCACCCATAATTTGTTAATTTGTGATTGCTGTAGCATTGAATTCCTGAGAGCCGGTCAAGGCATTGAAGGATAAAATCAAAACAGGCGATATAGCAGTTGATATTGATATGGTAGTTGATCCCAATCTCATCCAACAATTTGACGGGCTTGTGAGCCAATCCTTCGAGACTTTAGCATCTCTTTTGCAGGATTCAGCGGTTCCAGCCCAGGAGCGAGCTGAGATCGCATTTAAAATCTTAGAACTGGCTGGAGTCTCTCCCGAAAAACTAACGGCAATTGTTCCTTCCCAGAGCGTTTCTCAAAACTCGCTTCAGCATCCCTATTACACCCTGCATCAAAAACCCTCTCAAAACCCAGCCCAAATCTTAGCTCAAACGTCAAAAGACTCTGCTTCAGCTTCCCTTCAAATTCCTAAATCCTCCCTGAACAAAACCAAGGCAGTTCCCTATTCCACGCAAACGGTAATTCAAACTGAGTCCTTCTTTTTACCAGGGGATTACGTTCATATTGATAACTTTTTATCTGAGCAAAATAATCAGGAAATTCTAGAGATTGCCCTAAGCAAATCCGACCAATTTGTCAGTTCAACAACGACAACCCGAGCTGATAACTATCGACAATCTTCAATTCTCTATGCTACCCTGTTCCCAGATTTTTATGAACTGATGCGAAATCAGCTATTGGCAGCCCTGCCTGCTACTTTGGCTCAACTCAGAATTCCTAATTTCCCTGTCGCTCAAGTAGAAATGCAACTGACCGCCCACAATGATGGTTGTTTCTACAAGATTCATAATGATTCTGGCAGTGCTGAAACCTTGACTCGAACGATTACCTATGTCTACTACTTTTACCAGGAGCCCAAACAGTTTTCTGGTGGAGAATTAAGATTGTACGAAACAGAATTCCAGGCGGGATGTGCGATCGCCCCGGGCAAATTTAGAAGCATCGAACCTCGCAACAATAGTATTGTATTATTTGATAGTCGGTGTAAGCATGAAGTCATGCCCGTAATTTGTCCCTCCCGAAAATTTGATCACAGTCGCTTTACTTTGAATGGTTGGTTTCGTCGCCAAGAGGCAAAACTAAACCCTGATTGAATAGTTTAAAGTAAGTAGGTGGCTGTAATTGTAGCGATTTCTAATCACGTGAGGTACAGATTTGAGAGGTGGCGGCGCGGTGTGCCGCCACCTCTCGTACTCTAGCAGCATTGGAAATGCTGTAAGTATCAATTGTCAAATGGAAGGGGGCAGTGCCCCGTTCACCCCCCATCAATCTTCTAATTAATTGCGTCAAGCTACTCAACAGCGAAGTATGCCACAAAATATCCCACAAAATATCCCACAAAATGTCCCACCCCAAGTAATTTTTCTAGATGCAGTGGGAACTCTATTTGGGGTGCGTGATAGTGTGGGAGAAGTCTATCGACAGCTTGCCCAAAAATTTGGAGTAGAAGCTTCAGCCATAGATCTGAATCGAGCTTTTTTCAATAGCTTTTCTGCAGCTCCTGCCATGGCTTTTCCAGAGGCTCAACCCAAACAAATTGCTCAATTGGAATTTGATTGGTGGCAGACCATTGCTGAGAAAACCTTCCAAATGGCTGGGGTTTTTGATCAGTTCCAGAACTTTCCTAAGTTTTTTCAAGGGCTCTATTCCCACTTTGCCACGGCTGATCCCTGGTTTGTTTATGCCGATGTTAAACCAGCCTTGAATCAGTGGCGAAATTGCGGTTTAGAGTTGGGAATTTTATCAAACTTTGACTCTCGGATTTATCGAGTTTTAGCAGCTCTGGAATTGCAGGATTTTTTTACTTCAGTTACCATTTCTACGGAGGTAGGAGCTGCCAAGCCTGCAGCTAAAATTTTCCTCAAAGCCCTGGAAAAACATAACTGTTCTCCAGATAAAGTTCTACACATTGGAGATAGTTTCCGGGCCGATTATCAAGGGGCAAAATCAGTTCAGATTCCAGTAATTTTGCTAGATCGCTCTATCAATCAAGATCAATCTTTTGGATCAGCAGCAACTTCATCAATTTCACATTATCAATCATTGCTTGATATTAAACTCGGCAGGGCTTAGACGGTGGGTGGAGAATGATGGAGGAACACATGAAAGCAGCGATCGCCTTTATTGTGGCAGTATATTGGTGGGTGCGAAGCGATCCCTTCTCACCCACTCACAGCTCACCTCAAAATCAGTTTGATCGAAGTTCATATTTATTGCAACTATCCTTAACGATTATGATTAGTCAGGAGGACTTTAGAGACTGATACATGGATGATCAAGAGCTGACAGCACTTCTAGGTGATCTGGAATCTGATAGAGTTGAGCGTAAAGCGTCAATTTCAGACGGAAAAAAAATCAGGCAGGCAATTTGTGCTTTTGCAAACGATCTACCCAATCACAAAAAGCCTGGAGTTCTTTTTGTGGGAGTTAATGACGATGGTACCTGCGCCAACTTGCCGATTACTGACGAGCTTCTACTGAGCCTTTCCAATATACGCTCTGAAGGAAAGATTTTGCCGTTTCCAGTATTGCAAGTGAATAAACATGTTTTAGATGGCTATGAATTGGCAGTTGTGATTGTGGAACCCTCAGATGCGCCTCCAGTTAGATTTGACGGACGAACCTATATTCGGGTTGGGCCTAGACGGGCAACCGCTACCCCTGAGGAAGAACGCCGCCTTAACGAAAAAAGACGCGCAAGAGACTTACCTTTTGATTTACGACCGCTGCCTTCTGCTAACCTTGCCGATCTTAACTTAGAGTTCTTTCAGCAATCTTATTTGCCTTTGATTTTACCCCCAGAAGTATTAGAGGAAAATCAGCGATCGCTCCCCCAGCAACTCGCCTCCGTTCGATTTACAACGGCCTCACCAGAGTCTTGTCCCACGGTTTTAGGGATTTTGATCATTGGTAAAGAGCCGAGACAGTTTGTCCCTGGGCACTATATTCAATTCCTCAGAGTTGATGGGACTGAGTTGGGCGATCCGATCAAAGATCAAAAGGAAATCAGTGGATCGTTGCTAGATATTCTGCGGATGCTGGATGAAACTCTGCGAATTAATATTTCGATTGCCTCAGATATCACGAGTCAAAGCCTTGAAATACAACACCCTAATTATCCAATCGAAGCTCTACGACAGCTCACTAGAAATGCTGTAATGCATCGCTCCTATGAAGAAACGAATGCACCTGTAAAGGTATATTGGTTTAGCGATCGCATTGAAATTATTAACCCTGGTGGGTTATTTGGTCAGGTTAATCGAGAGAATTTTGGTCAAGGTGTCACAGATTATCGCAATCCCCATCTAGCCGGAGCCATGAAGGATTTAGGGTACGTCCAGCGATTTGGCTATGGTATACCCACCGCAAAGCGGGAATTGCAAAAAAATGGTAATCCTCCGCCTGAATTCCGATTAGATGACACGCATACATCAGTCATAATCAGGAGGCAACCATGACCCCACCCATCATTGCCTTCTTTAATAACAAGGGAGGAGTCGGAAAAACATCGCTTGTCTATCATTTAGCCTGGATGTATTATGACTTAGGGCTAAAAGTGGTAGCAGCAGATTTAGATCCCCAAGCTAATTTAACAGCGGCTTTTCTAGATGAAGGTCGATTAGAAGAGATTTGGGAAGACAGTGATGCCGATAACTACAATACGGTGTTTCGGTGCATCCGACCCTTATTAAGTGGTATCGGTGATATTGCAGCGCCAAATCTAGAGAAAATAGATGATGGATTCAGCCTTTTGATTGGCGATTTACAACTGTCTGGGTTTGAAGATGAATTGTCTTCCCAGTGGCCTGATTGCCTTGATCGCAAAGAACGAGCATTCAGGGTGATCTCGGCTTTTTGGCGAGTATTGAGTCAAGCAGCATCGATCAATAGTGCCGATGTGGTTTTGGTTGATTTAGGGCCCAACTTAGGCGCAATTAACCGAGCGGCTTTGATTGCCTCAGACTACGTTGTTGTTCCGCTCTCCCCGGATCTTTTCTCATTACAAGGACTAAAAAACCTTGGTCCAACCGTCAGACGTTGGAGAGAAGAATGGCAGGAGCGGATTCCTAAAAATCCAGCACCAGACCTAGCTCTGCCAGAAGGGAAAATGCAACCTGTTGGTTATATTATTCTCCAACATGGTGTTCGATTTGACCGTCCTGTAAAAGCATTCCAGAAATGGATTGAGCGAATTCCGAATACTTACAATACTGAGGTTATTCAAGAAGATAAAACTGTCTTAACTGCATCAGACGATCCAAATCGTTTAGCGTTACTCAAACACTATCAAAGCTTAATGCCAATGGCTCAGGAGTCTCATAAACCGATTTTTCATCTCAAGCCTGCTGATGGGGCGATCGGGGCTCACGTATCTGCGGTGCAGGCTGTCCATAAGGATTTTAAAGCACTGGCTCACAAGATTGCTGATCGAACTAAACTGCTATTGCCCAACTCTCCGCTAGCTCTTGAACCAGAATAAAAGTAGCTCAAATGCATTACAAAAGGCAGCTTCTACCAATAATTAGCATTAGAGCCTCAAGATTGGCTTTAAAGATGAGAATCCAAAGATTGCTGAGCCAGCTTTGCTCTGGCTTGAACCGCTAAAGTTTCGTCAGTTTTAATCAAGGCTTTCAGCCGATCTGATACCTTGGCACACCAATCAGGCGGCTGAGTAATCACCGCCATTCCAAGCCCTTGTAGCCCTACCACTGCAGCATAGCGCACCACCCATTCTGGATCAGCAGTAGCCACCAATAACACCTGAACCGCCTGATCTTGAGCCGATTCTATTGCCGCTGTTGGGAGTTTCTCCCAGTGAATCGCTCCTAACCCCCTAGCTGCCGCTCGCCGAACACTCAGGGCAAAGTCGCTGACTGCTGCCTCTAGCAGAACGTCTAGACCCCTCGGATCCCCAATTCCGGACAGGGCTCGAACGGCCCAGGCCCTGGCCCCATAGTTATAACCATCTAGCTGGTTGAGCAACGGAGTGACTACTGGTTCCCCCAAGGCAATTAACCCCTCCACCGCCGCTACGGCAGCACCAGGATTGTTATAGCCTAAAACCTGAATCAGGGTGGGAATGGCCCGTTCTGAATGGCCTCCGCCAGAGCTTCCACAGCGTTCAGTAATCCATCCGCTGAATCCGCTTCCTCTACCTCTTGAATCAGCTTTTGAATCAGCTCGAAAGGAGTCATCTACAGTAAAGAGTCCATTAAGTCCATCACCTGAATGGCCTCTGGGGAAAGTTTAATGCCTTGGGTGGTTTGCAGATGATGTTCTAGAACTCCCTTCAGCGCAATTAATTTCATACTGTTTTCAGCTAGGGTTTCAGCGATCGCCGGAGCTGCCGGTAGATAGCCAATCGCCCCCAAATCCATCAAGGCTGAACGTCGCAGTTGTAGATCCTTAGCCTGCAATTCCTGGGTCAATTCCTCGGCATAACGGGTTTCTCCGGTAAGCTGATACATAGCCCTTAAAGCTGCATATCGGACTCGGGGCATGGGATGGGCGGTAAAAGGAGCCATCTCAGCCATCGCTTCCCGGGCCGCCAGATCTCCCAGGGCCTCTAGAATAGCATCATAGGGCTGCACTAGATGGGGCTTTCCCGGCACGGATTGAGCCGCTTCAACCCCACCCTCAAGCAACTTCAGCAAAGCTGGAACACAGCGAATATCTCCCAGCATTCCCAGGGATTGAGCTGCCGCCTCCCGCACATAGACATCTTCACAGTCAAGACATTGAATCAAAGCCGGAACCGCCTGTGGATCTTCAAGCTTTCCCAGGGCCCTCGCCGCGTTGCGGCGGAGCGGATAGCCCCCATCTTCCGTCCGATCAACTTCATCAGTCAGCGCCTCAATCAGGACAGTAACCGCCCCAGAATTCTTAATCCGATTGCGTCCGAGCCACCAGGCTGCATAGTAGCGCCGACCTGGCTCGGCGCTGCCCAGGTTGGCAATGGCTTGGTCAACAGTCAAGGTTTCCTGAGGTTGATCTGGAGTTGGAAAAGACTCTGGAGCAGTCATGCGGTTCTCATCACACAATGGGTACTTGGGGGCGCTAGATTGATAATTTTAAGATTAATAGCTTTTTAAAAGATAATTCTGCTAATTTTGAGCTGCAGATACAAACTGACCCTCACTATTACCATTGCCATCTAGAATCTGGTTGACTGCTGTGGCCTGCATCTTGGCTTCGCTGCTGCCGTCAATCGTCAACGGTTCAATACTCAAAATCCGACCCCCCATCCGATTGATCCGTTGCATTTCCTGACTCATCCGATTGTAGGGGACACTCAGGTAAGTTTTACGGGTGCTGCGAATCCTATAGCTAATCCGGTCAGGATTGACATTCTGACCCATGGCTTCAACTTCTACCCGATACATTCGGCTCTCGCTCTCGCTGGGGTTTGAGTTACTGACTGAAGTATTTTGACCAAACATATTAAGTTGACTCCCTCTGGTTGTACAGGACTGAATCGAATTGCATTAATTCTGGAAAGTTTGCCACGGATGCCGCAACAAACTTCCCTAGCTTATCTGAAACGACTCAGTTGAAAATCTACCGGCAGATACATCAAGTTTCTCGAATGCTGATAATTTTGCCGCCACTGCGGAGAATTTGCTGCATCCGATTGGACAACTCCTCGTAGGGAACCAGGAAGGCTTTATTAGAGCGCCGGACATTGGAATCGGTCAAGGAATTTCCAATCCGGTTTGTCACCTCGATCCGGTATACCCGTTGCTGGCGATTGCCAAGCCCGCCAAAGGACTTTTGGGGAGTTTCCATGGCCGCTACTTTATTAGCTTGTCCACCGGGTCGGGTGATAGAGGACGCTTGATTGCGAGCTACTTCCTTGAACAGGCGACCATTTTGACCGCCAACCTGACCCCGGTCATGGTTAGCATAGCCCCGATAAAGCTGGAACATCCGGCTGAAACCCACAGTTCTGCAACCGGGAGTCACCTGTAAACCGACAAAATAGGGAACAACATTGTCACCGAATTTGTTTTCGTACTCTTCACTTTCAAAATAGGAGTTGATCTCAGCGTCGTAGCCTTTGTCTTCCACCAACTGGGTATGGAATGCCAGTTCCGCCTCATCATAGGGAGGGCGACCCAAAAAATGCTTGAAGTTCAGCTCGACAAACCGTTGATTATTATTGGAGGAGAAAAATTTCTTCTTATATAAATCAGACAAAGCAACGGCCCGAATAAAGTTTCGAACGGTCAGATTTCCCTGTCTCAAAAGAGATTCGGCTGAGGTCAAACGTTCGGCTTTCATCACATATTCATTTCCCAAAACCTGCCGGTAAACAGCCCGAAAAATAGCCTGAAGATCACTTTCAGTCCAATCCGGACGCAGTTCTGTCAGGGTTCCATCAAACGCTTCTAAGCCAAGTCGCCCTGCTTGCTGTAAGGTTGCAGGCACTAGTATTGTCGCCATAATAAATTCTCAATGCAGTAGGTGTACAAGAATCTGAACAAACATCTGAGTCAGTCACCCGAGTTGATCATCCGAGTCAATGATTCGGTCAATGGAAAACAGACTCGAAAAAGCATAAATCTGACCAACGGTGAAACCCGGAATAATTGAAGCTGCCCGGAACAATGGATCTCCAGTCACTCAAGCCCAACCCAAGCGACTAGCCATTCCTATTCCGGGCAGAAAAAATTGCCCTTAGCTCAGAGCGTTAATGGCATAGTCCAAATAGGAGTTGGCTTCAACTGCCGCATCTCCACTCAGACCATGGCTGGCTTTGATGTTCTTCAGAGCTTCAATGTACCAACTAGGGGACAGTTCAAATG
>JAAURB010000145.1 GCA_012033335.1 Oscillatoriales cyanobacterium RM2_1_1 | reverse complement strand
ACTCAGAAGCCCAGAGTTCCACATCTTGTTTTCTCTGGACTTGCTGCGTTCAGGATCAATGCGTTGCAGTTGGCAGCGACCGGCGGTTTGTGCCCGAAACAGCATCGGGATTTTGTTGGTTAAATCGGGAATATTGACCATTTTTCGATTGAGTTGGGGTTAAGGGTTGAGTTCAGTATTGGCGTCGCTCTTGCCCTTGTAGCGCTGCGTCCACCAAACGATGCAGTCACAAAGCTGAGTCAGAACGGCGATCGCCACCCGCTGCTTGTCCATGTTCAGTTCTGTCCAGAGACGTTGACTCATGGCGTAAACTTCCTGTGTTTTCTCCGGATCAACGCGATCATTGGGAATCTCAACCCCAGCGGTTTTCATTACACTGACCAACGCATCCCAGGTTTCTTTCCAGTAGGCTGATTTTTCCGGTTCCTTTTTCTGAAGTCGCAAATGTTCTCCCCAGAAGCGTTCCAGACCGTAGGCTGCCGCCATCCGCATTTTGTAGGATTGGTTCAGAGAATCGGGGTCTCGCTTTTTAGCATTCAAAACCAGGAGTTGAGCAATTTGATCCAGGGAGGAGAGTTTCATCGGTGATTCCTGATCCTTTCCCTTTGACTTTTGATCTGGTTTTTGAGCTGCAGTAGGCTTCTGTTCGATTTCGTAACTGTAGGACTTCCAACCCATGTTTTTTCTCCTTAATAGTTTGTTGTTGAGTGTTGGTTATTTGCTGTGCTTACTGGATTCCCACCTGTGCGGGAATGACAACGATTTTCAGGCATTATCTAAACGGCTTTCACCGTAACGCGACAGCGCCCAAACCCCACAGATTCCAGTCCGCCAAAATACAGTTCCTTCTGAATCATGTCGTTAGTCTTCTCTCCAGTGTTCTCTCTTGAAAGTTGTTGCCAAGTAGAATCAGGGTCTGCCAGTTCTAGGCCAGCGCCGATGGATTGATCACTGGTTAACAGCGCCTCTGTCCAGCCGTCTTTTCGGGTGGCGACGGGGAAAACCAAAACACTGCCTTCGGGCAGGGCTTCCGTGTTGAAAAACGCACCCCGGTCTGTGTCAACTTTCTTCATCTCGTCCAACAATTTCACCCGACTCTGCCGATACAGTCCCATGTCATGCAGCATGGAAATATCATTGTCTCCAACCACCACCAAATTTGACTCTTCCAAATCCACTCCGGCTGGAATCCAGGACTTCAACGTTCCAGGGTCTTTCTCATGTTCAATCTCCATGAACCCCAGATTAAAGAACAATACGGGTTTACTGGTTCCCAATTGCCTCGCCTGCAAGGTTTTGCAAGCGGTATAGGGCTCAGGAACTTCTGCTTGAATTCCTGCGATTAATTTGTATCGCTTCAGCAAACGCGGACAGCTAATCCACACCACAGGCTGTCCTGGACAAAAGACCGGAAACCACACCAGAGAAGCATATTCAAACTTCACCAAAGCTTCCGTTGTGCCGCCATCCTTAGGTTTATCAGGGCCTTCAATGGTTTCATGCCCATACCAGGTATTGGTTAGGGGATATTTGTTGCCTCCGTTCTGGGAAAGGGGTTGACCGTTCTCGTCCTGTTCCTTCAAGCGCATATCTGCCCGAAACCGTCCTCGAATTGAACTCCCTGGAACAATGCCAGTTTGGGTAAACTGATCTCGAAAGATTAGGTTCAAATTCCCGGTTTCTTCGCCAGCGCTGGCCCCAACGTGAAGCGGAGCCAGGGTTTCAATAATGCCGTAACCTTTGTTGTACATGAGATAGAATTCCTTTGTGATTGTTTGATAGAAGATTGCTGATGTGTGGGGCAGTGGGCAATGGGCAGTTGGTAGTCGCCTCCCTACTCCCTAATCCCTACTCCCTACTCCCAATGGTAACGCCAAACCACAACCCCAGCGTTTTAGAGATGGCCCTTCTTTGGGAAACCAACTCTTGTCCCATTCTTGCCATGGTTTGTCAATGGGATCTTTCAAAACGTAGACTGTTCCTGCTGGAACCGCGTAACGGCCTCGTGACAGCAGTTTGGGAGAGCTTGACGGCTCAGATTGTAAAGGTTCAGGCCGTTCATCTGAGTTGGTTGTTTGTTCTGGGGGCCTGCGATTGCCCAGACGATATCGAAAGGGGATGGGACGAGCTGTGTATATGGCTTCAACTGACCAGACAAACTTATCATTGCGTCTGGATTGGCTTGATTGTATTTTTCAGGATTGCCCTTCTGTAGATGGATGGGTTCCCGATAGGAAAGGCGATTGGAACCCCAGATAGCAGGAGTGATTAAAGCAAACTGCTGACCAACGGATTCGTTGAATAGATCCTTATGTCGAGTGCTGAGTTCAGGACTACTAATCTCAACCAAATGACCTTCTCCCCCAAACCGATACCAACCTGGTGCTAGTTCACAAGTCGATAGATAAACCAGACAGGTATCCGGATGTATCTGAACTGCATTCTCTAGAAATAGGCTGCCTTGAAGTTCTTCAGTTTGATTGCCCTCAGGTTTTCTGACCACTCGCCGTTCGTTCAGTTCGAGTCTAGGATGAAGGTGGGGGGCGAATTTCCATTGTTTCTTGTCCTCAACTTCGGTTGGATTATTCCAGTGATGGATAGAAATCCAGGTTCCTTGGTCGAATTTGTCGCTAGGAGCTTCACCTTTTTCGTCAAGCCATTCTCCGTTGTAAGGA
This sequence comes from Oscillatoriales cyanobacterium RM2_1_1, assembly GCA_012033335.1. Taxonomy (GTDB): domain Bacteria; phylum Cyanobacteriota; class Cyanobacteriia; order Cyanobacteriales; family Microcoleaceae; genus JBHJGO01. Next base: position 5,173 of record JAAURB010000145.1, on the reverse strand, counting down.
CTGCTACTTGTCTCTTGATCTTTTGAAGGGTTCCATTTGAGCCGATGCTGAATTTCACCATTTTTTACCAGGTAAGTCAGTGGAGTCGGAACATAGAAGTTTTGTTCTTCAGACTCGACTTCATCTAGTTTTCCCCAGAATGGCCCCGCAAGATGTAGGTCTTGAATCGCATCGTTTCCATAGGTAGCGGCAAAGATGCCGGACAGAGTCGCGGTACTGGGAGGAAAGCTGGTTCCTGAACGTCCGACCAAGTTCTCTGGAGAGAGGAACCGTCCGGCACTGCCGTAGAGGAAACCCAACGGCTGCACAATGATCAGGTACTTGAATTCCACTGAATTCTTGTCGTTATTATTTGCGCTCATGATTCTCCTGTGGTTCTTTAGTTAAGTGAAATCCAACTTTGGCAAGACTAATCACCCAGTTGTTGAAGGCTTGTTTTGCCTTTGGAGATTGGGCTAAATCCTTTAACTCCTGATTGAATGAAGAATGGTACTGACAATCTTGATCAAAGTTTTTTGGATCGCCTAGAATCCCGGTAAATTTCTGAATTTCGTATTCACTATAAAGATTGAACCAATGCCGGGGATTAGAGATTATGGATTGCCAGTCTGAACCAAGATAGATGTCGAGCAGGGATTCAGCAAGATTGATTTCAGGGTCTTCAATCCATTTTCCTGATGAATCTTTCACTTTTTTACCCTGGAAGGCATGACGGGATTCCAGAATGGCGATGTCCTGATAGAAGTGAGTCCAGTTTTTGCCGCCATCACGATCTTGGTAACTTTCAATCAGATTTTGAGTTGGGGACTGAGTTACCGATAGCTTGTCTGAAATCTCTGAGAACTCGTCCATATCTAGCAGCCACCATGGACAAACCCAATCTAGATGATTACCACTATTGAATAGAATCCGAAAGGCGATGCGATCGCGCCCGGTACCCTTGGCAGATTTTTCAGCCAGGTTGCAATGTTGTAAGACATCCCGCTGAGGAACCTGTGGCCCAGCCCAGACAAACCCAACACTGGGTGTGATTTTTTTGCGTTCAGGTTTATGCCAGACTTGGGATTTGAACTGATAGAACCATTGCAGACAGTCTAGAGCTGGAATTTGTTGGTCTGCGTTGTAGAGGACTCCCAGAAAATCATCTCCTCCGGCATAGACCATACGTCCCTTACCTGATAAATACTTTTCTGGATTTGCTGTCAGGTCTTGGCCCCATTCGCGCATCTCTTGACTAAATTGGTTGGTAAACTTATCTTCTTCTTGATTGTCTTTACCCGCCAAGCTCTTGAAATATTTTGCTGCGCCGTCGCCGTCTCCTAAAAACCAACCTGTCCAGTGCTTTTCTTCATCAGTCTCATCCTTGAGACGGTTCAAGTCTTTGAACGATTGAGGATTCAGTTCTTTGGCAATTTGAGTCACTTGCTCGGACTCATCCTCAATTTCAAGCTGTAATAATTTCTTCCGGAGTCTGTCTGTAATGTTTTCGTGGGTAATCAAACGCTTGATCAGTTCAGGAATATTGAGTTGTTCTCGACGGTCGATGAATGAATCATTCAATCGTTGATTGAGTTCGCTGTAAAATGCTTGAATTTTTGTTTTTTCCTCCTGATAATTGTAGTGAAGTGGCTTAATTTGTCCCATTTCAGGATAGGTGATCGCATCTGTACCAGAAAGGGTGGAGCTTTCTCCCTGCCAGTTGATTCCTGTCCAATCACGTGCAGCTTTGACTTGATTCAGCTTCTCTCGAACTTCTGTGATACTTTCATCGGGTTTGCCAATCGCGTAGAAAAATTCCCAAGCATAGTTTTTCCAGGAGTCCCAACTTCTTTTCCAAAACTTATAGTCTCGATGGCTGGTCTTGGGTGAAGAATCATCGACCTGAAGTACAACAGGATTTTCAAGCCAATCCTGACAGCTTTCCGCAACAAATCGCCATGCCTGATTAAACTGCTGCTCGATTTGCTGCATCTTACTCCTGGAAGCACTGCCTTTTAAGATGATTTGATTCGGCATTCCCTGGGTGATATTTGGAAGAGCTGGAGAAACAACATCAAAGCCATTTTTTAGGGCAACCTGGCAGATCACCCAGGAGAGAAATGACAGGATATAGGAACTGCCGTATAGATCTCGAAGCTTACGAGATTTCTCGATGAAGCTTTGTACAGGAGAAAACGTAACAACCGTATAAACCGGATTATTCATCATCAGGTATCAGGTATCACTAGGTTTTGCATGAATTGGGGCGAAGTCCGTGTAATGGAATTCAAAAACAATCGATTGTAGAAATTCCCTGATGGCTACCCCTTTTGCTTGTGTCACATTCTCCCACAGTATGGAAAGGGGTTTTTCCGATAGTTTTCATGGATTACCGGTAGAAATCCGGAGAAAGCTTAATCACCTAAACCGCAGAAGTAACAACTAGAAGTAGTAAGTGCATCCGGATCGGTTTTGTGCCATTTGGATTCTGGAAATTCATAGATCCAATCCAGACCAGCGTTAATGGATAAAAACCCGCTGAGCATTCCTTGCAGGATTCCAACTCCAGTGCTGGCACAGATGCTGTTCAGCCAGAACACGGCTGGGTCAGGAACACTCTTGAGATATCCGGCTTGAGTCGCAAGATTCCCAATTTCTGGGGAGGCCGATTCCAGAGCGGCTTGCTGGAGATTGATGATGTTGCCGCACATCAAGCACCAATCTCCTCCCAAGGGTGGAACGGTAACTCGACAGAACATACGAGGTAGGCCGTCAGGCTTGATCTCGATGTGAGTCCCCAGGGCGATTAGAGGACGTATGGATGCCAGGGCCAGTTCTTGAGCAACTTGTCGAGAATGGTGATTGTCAGTGGCAACGACGATGAGATCGGAGGCTGCACAATCTGCTGAAGCTTCAATGTTTTCGATGGCGGTTGGAATGGTTGTGATCTCGGAATCTGTGGGATAGATGTTCTCAATCAATTGTTTGACGTATTCAACCTTAGGCAGGTGTTGCTCTGCCATGTTCCAGGTGGCTCCCGGCATCCGGTTAAGATTGGAGGCTTCTAGATGATCGGGGTCGATGAATGTCCAGCGCCTCACACCCAAGCGTCCTAGCAGTTCTGCGAATGCTGCCCCAATTCCGCCACAGCCGATCAAGGTGACTGAGAGGTCTGACAGTTGGTTCTGGAGAGTAGTGCCAAAAATTTGTTGACGGGCAAATATGGGATCAGTTTCTTGCACAGTTGAGGATTCGGACGCTGCTAGAGCAAACCAGGAGGGATGAAAATTGACGGGTTGAAATGCGGTTCCGGTCTGATTCCAGAGGCGGAATTGAAACTTTTGGAAGGTCTCGTCAAAAATGCCAGAAATTAGATGGAGCTGATGATTGAATCGGTTTGCCAGGAATTTAGCGTATTGGGACTCATAGCAATCGTCAATGGTGGAAAAGATGGGGAACTCCTGACCAGGATGGGTGTGAATATGAACCATATCCAGTCCTTCTTCCAGATAGGTTTCCAGCAGGTAAAGATGGAATTGCTGGTCTAGCACCAGACCATTTACGGATTGACTTTCATAACAGTCAACGGTGGGAACTACCCAGGCTTGGGGCCAATATCTGACGGCCTGGTCTGAGATTTGATGATGCTTACAAAAAAGGAAACCAATGACTTCCTGGTTCTTTGCCTGGGCTTCCTGAAGGGCATGGCGGAATTGCTCCCACATCAGGGGAGGAACGTGCAGGGTAATTTGGGAACAGAGTGGGGAATTGTTCATAGGTTTTCCTAGTCCTCGCTATTGATGGCGTGGCGAGCGGTGATAAACAGGGTGGCCAGGTTGTGACCGTTTTCGGGTCGTTTATGCGGTCGCCATGCATTGAGCCATCGATCTCGATTGAAGCCGCCTCCTAAACCGACGCAGTACCAATACCACCCCTCTTCACTCAAAAATGGCGCACCGTAATAGCTTTGGAGGGTAAAGTGGTGATCGCCTTCTCCCAGGGTTTCCCAGGGATAGTTCAGGTAGCAGCCGACCGGGGGTAGACGAGGGTAATCAGGAGGCAGTAGGAATAATAGGTCGGTGCTAGTGACGGTGAACTTTTTGGAGGAGAGGGGCATGGCTTTGACCAGGACAGCCATGTATTGAGTTTCGCCGCTGGTTTTGTAACCTGCGATGACGTTCTTGGCGGTTTTTTCCAGGAGTTTAAGTTCGGCCAGGACTCGTTTGCTGGGTTGAAGTTCAGAGGAGCCAGGGTTTAGAGTTAGGGGCATTTTTTGACATCCTTGCTACGATTATCCTTTGACAATTTTGGGAACTGTCCAAACTTTGGAGCCTTCTTTGAGGGCATCGGTTTCCTTTAGCGGTTTGGTGCCGCTGAAGCCTTCTTCCATGACATCGTCTTGGCCAATTTCTGGGAGTCTGCCCCTCAATTCTTCGACGGTGGCTCCTTCGGGGAGATCAACTAATTTGCCGTTGACAACTGCTTTCATAGGGTTCTCCTGAATGATTGGATAGGGTTGGGGAGAGGGCTGGGAGACCCAGCCCCTAAGGTTTTTTGAGACTTAATGTTGTGAGACAGATTGCTCAACTACGGGAACAATGGATGTCTCCTGGGCTGATTTGCTAGCTGTTACCTCACGGGTGGAAGTGACACCGAAAAACAGCACAGCCAGGGTGACGCTGGCAACAACAGTTGTGGAAAATAGACGGTGATAGAGTTGCTCCAAGTGCTGAACTGAGGCTTCAATGGAGTTGATTCGCTGGAGATATTCCTCCCGCTCTTGCAGATTTACACTTGTGATGTGGGACTCCAGATCTTCTAGATTTTGAGTTAGCGTTTCGAGTTGAAAGTGGAGAAACTTCAATCCATTGGGTTGGGGAATGGTGAGTTTTCCATTCAGAACTTTCACTGCTTTCTCGGAGATGGATTGGGGTAAGGAAAGAAATTTGTTCATCATTTTTAGGTTTGGATTTAGGTTGAACATGGGTCAATTGAGAATAAGGTAAGGATCAATCGAACAGTTTGAGTGTTCCGATTCGATGGTATTTTTTGTTGTGCTTTTGCTGTTCAAAGCGATCGAACAGCTCGATTAGATCAACAATGCTGTTGGCGGACATTTTTAGATCGTTGCCTAGGGATTGCTCGACGGAGGCGACTTCGACTCGAATGCCACGTCGTCTGAGTTTTCTGCCAG
>JAAURB010000042.1 GCA_012033335.1 Oscillatoriales cyanobacterium RM2_1_1 | reverse complement strand
TAATTAATTATACAAAGTAGAAGGGGGGTCTGGGGCAGTGCAGGAAGGGGGCACTGCCCCCTTTAACCCCCTACATGTATCTTCTGATTAATTGTGCCTAGCTACTTAGAAAATGAAATGATTACAGCCCTCAACTTTCCTGAGCTCACGGTTGCAATCCAGGCAATGCTCCCCCCCACTCCGACTAAATGCTTAGAGAATGGTTGAGTATTCTCAGCATGTTCGCTAATGTAGTTGGTTGAGTTTCTGACAGCTCTAAATTTTATGACCATTGAAGTTGATTACTATTTTCCTGAATCAATTGATCCAGAGCGTCAGGCTCAGGTCATTGCCGTTGGCCAAACCGTAGGAACCTGGGACGCTCGGTTTACGCATCGCGAAGCCCAACTGCGATCGCACCTAGCAACCGTTGTTCGAGTTCAGCCAGAAGCATCAGGTGGACACATTGCCACGATTCAATTTCCAGAAATCAATGTAGAAAATGACATTTCCAGTCTCTTGACCATGATTTTTGGGAAGTATTCTATGGCGGGATTGGGGAAAGTGGTGGCGGTACGGTTACCCGAGGATTATGGGCAGTTTCCTCAGTTTGGCATCAAGGGGATTCGGCAGCAATTACAAGTGTTTGATCGACCCTTGATCATGGCTATTTTCAAACCCGCTCTGGGGCTCTCCGCCGCCGATCACGCTGCCATTTTAGAACAGGTGGCCTTTGCCGGATTGGATATCATCAAAGACGATGAAATCATGGGGGATCTGGCTGTTGCACCAACCCTGGAACGGCTCCGAGCCTGTCGGCAGGTACTTGATCAAGTCCAGCAAAAAACTGGACGCAGGGTGCTCTATGCCGTGAATGTCACGGGCTCTGCCCGAACCCTGCTAGACAAGGCTCGAACCCTGGTTAGAGCCGGGGCAAACGCTTTGTTGTTGAACGCTTTGACCTATGGATTTTCTGTTCTGGAAGCTCTAGGGGCTGACCCTGAGGTGAATGTACCGATTTTTGTTCATCCAGCCTTGGCGGGGGCGATGTGTGCAGGGACAGATACGGGATTAGCCTATTCTGTCGTTTTAGGAACTTTGATGGCCCATGGGGGAGCGGATGCAGTGTTGTATCCCGCTCACTATGGCAGTTTGCCCTTTGATCCAATGGAGGAGCAAAAAATCCGAGATGGCCTGCGATCTCGCCAGGTATTTCCCGTGCCATCGGCGGGCATCCATCCGGGAATTGTGCCCCAGGCGTTGGCGGACTATGGCCATGAGGTGATTCTCAATGCTGGCACGGGAATTATGGATCATCCTGATGGCCCTGGGGCAGGAGTTCAGGCTTTCTTTGAAGCTCTAGATCGGGTACAAGAGGGAGGATCTTTCGAGCGGGACAGTTTACCGGAAGGGCCATTAAAAACAGCGATTCAGAAGTTTGGGCATTGATGCCTTTAGAGCAATTATGGCAACTGATTTACGGCAGGGATTAATCTTAGCAGCCCGACAGTTTTATCATCAGGGTTGGATGGTGGGAACAGCCGGAAATCTTTCGGCAAAGTTACCCAACAATAGCTTCTGGATTACGGCTAGCGGCAAGCAAAAAGGAAAGCTGACGGAGATGGATTTTCTCCGGCTTTCCCCCCAGGGAGAATTACTGGAAACCCCCAATCCTGCCAATCGTCCCTCCGCAGAAACCAGTATTCATCAGGGGATCTATAGCCTATTTCCAGAGGCTCAGGTTTGCTATCATGTCCATTCCATCGAAGCCAATCTGGTGTCTAATTTATTCCCGGGGGATCACATTCCGTTACCGCCCCTGGAAATGGTCAAGGGGTTTGGCATCTGGGAAGAACAACCCCAGGCAACCATGGCATTGTTTCAAAATCATCTTGAAGTTTCTCAAATTGCTGCCGATATTCTGGAGCGATTCCAACAATTTCCGCCCCAAATTCCAGCTTTATTAATTCGCAACCATGGGGTTACGGTTTGGGGCAAATCCGGTTCGGAGGCAGAGAATTTAGTGGAACTGAGTGAATATATTTTTCGCTATCTGGTGGCTGCTCACAGTTTAAAACTCTTTTGATCTATGGCAATTTAATGGCAATTTATCTGCATCATTCCTGAGCAATCTGGTAAAAATATTGGGTAGGGTTGGAACGGCGTGGGGCAACTTCTGCCTCACTGCTGTCGTCACAAACACAAAGTTCTCAAATCACTATGAATTTTTTGCGCGTTTTATACTCAGGCATTATCGTTTCAGTTTGCAGTAATCTCTTGTCCCTGCCCGTAGTTGGGATCCAAACAACTGCACGATCAGCTTCCCATACCCCCACTCCGTCCCCATCCTGGATCGCCCAAACACCCCCCTCAAATTCCCCATCTTTGGGACAGCAATTGATCCAGGAAATCTCCCAATGTATGGCTGGAGCCTTTTCTGGCACTGAACCCGGAACCCCCCAGGAATTTCAAGCCGCTTCAATGCGTTGCACGATCCAAACGATTATCCTCGATCCCCAGGGAAATATCCGTGCGGATGCCAGCGATCGCATGGGGGCGATGCTGGCGTTTACCGGGGCCGCCGTACCTCAAACCATCAGTCAGGGAGAAGCGACGATTCAGTTGCAGCAGCTTCCAGACAGTCAAGTATTTACCGTGCCCGTGACGATTGCTGGTAATTCCCAACGGTTTCTCCTGGATACAGGGGCTTCCAACTCCATCCTCTCTCAGCAAACCATTCAACAATTGGGGCTCCTGGGAATGCCGATTCCCAGCGATTTACTGGCCTATTTTGTGGTGGGGGATGACTGTTCTCAGGTGCAAGCCTCCATTCATCGCTTGCCCCCTGTCTCCGTGGAAGCGGCAAATGTGGAAGGAATGAGCGGCATGGGATTGTCCCAACTGCCAGCCAATGCCCAGGGAGTTTTGGGGATGGACTTTCTCAAGGGATTTGATCTGGTGCTTGATCCCAAAGCCTTGAGCTTAAAACTTTTACCCCCCTCTCCGACGGTGAATGGGGCAATTCCACTTCAGGGAAAGCTAGGGGTGATGATCGTCGAGGTCTATGTCAATGGTCAGGGGCCCTTTCCGTTCCTGGTTGATACGGGGGCTGATCTGATGGTAATTTCCCAGCGGTTGGCGGATCGATTGGCCATCGATAGAGCTCAGACAGAGGATTTTCAAGTTCAGGGATTCTGTGGTGAGGAACTCGGGAAAAAATCCCGGTTAAATTCAGTGCGCCTCCAAAATCAAGAACAAAACAATCTGGACACGGTAATTTTAGAAAATCAACTTTTAGATCTGATTGGAGTGGAGGGAATTGTTGGCCAGAATTATCTCACGCAATATCAGCAATACTGGCGGTTTGGAGCGGCCAACAACCTGGGTTTTCCGGAAACAGGAAGTTTGTTATTAAGTCCCCTGAACTGAGTTTATAGCGATTCCTAATCACTTGACTTTGTACAAAAGTGGGTCAAAAAAAGGTAGGGGTATTAAAAACGATAGCCCCTACTAAACATGAAATACGATCTTAAAATTTTTCAGAAATTTCGCCAAGAGTTGCACAAGAGCTTTCCCAAAAGGAGAGATAGCATAGTCGAAATCGTAGACAGCTTGAGTGGTAATGATAGAGCCAGAAGTGTAGTGGAACTCTCAATGAATCCGCTGCATCAGCGGGGCCATAATGCATTGTATAAGGGTGTAAAGGCCGCCTATGTCTATGAGGAATCAGCAGCAGTGTGTAGTTTAGAAGCGTACAAACAGAGCCAACTGTTGCTCGAGGCCAGAGGGAAACCGCAAACCCGGAGCTATGAATTGTTTGGGTTGGACGAGACGGCAAACAAGAGACTCTATGCCAAGTGTTTGGCAGGCAGGCAAGCGGTACATAGTGCAACGACGGTTTCAGTACTCCAGCAGCGTTGGAAACGCTATAATTCACCCACTAACTTTGTTCATCAATTCACTCAACTGTGTTCCTGGTAACTGTTCCTACCTGGCAACTGTAGGAATTTGTTACAAATAGAGAGAGGTAATCGGTTGACAACTTGAGCCAGGATCTGGCTACCCCAGATGCAACCCAAACTTTTCCCAGCAGAGTTCCTATCCCCATCAGTAAAGCTAGAGATGACTCCATTCCCCAAGTTAGACCAACCAGATTTACAACCCACAACGTCACCCACCCCCTTAGAAAAGCCACCAGAACAGCCAGGTTCGACCGCTTTAGTTCCTGCCCAAGCCCTTCAGCAGAGTCGTTCCAGTGCTCTTTCATCCTGCTCTAACCCTGGGAATTCTGAGACTTCGTTCCTCCCCCGGCATATTGGCCCCAATGCTGATGAAATCCAGCAAATGCTGGATTTTTTGGGGTTCAGTACCCTGGAGGCTTTAATTGATACTACCGTGCCCCCGGGCATTCGTCTGGGTCGTTCCCTGCAGCTTCCGCCCGCCCGGAGTGAATATGCGGCCTTAAAGCAATTGCAGGAGATTGCCGCTCAAAACCAGATTTTTCGATCTTTCATCGGCATGGGCTATGCCGATTGCATCACCCCCCCGGTGATTCAGCGCAATATTCTAGAAAATCCGGGCTGGTACACGGCTTATACTCCTTATCAGGCGGAGATTGCCCAGGGTCGTCTAGAAGCCTTGCTCAACTTCCAGACCCTGGTGATTGACCTGACCGGAATGGAAATTGCCAATGCTTCTCTCCTGGATGAGGCCACCGCCGCCGCCGAAGCCATGACCATGAGTTATGGCTTGAGTAAAAATAAAGCGAATGCTTTTTTTGTGGCAGACCACTGTCACCCCCAAACCCTCGATGTGATTCAAACCCGCGCCCTACCTTTAGAGATTGAGATTATCATCGGCGATCCTCAAACCTTTGAGTTTAAGCAACCGATTTTTGGGGCGTTGCTACAATATCCAGCTACTGATGGAGCCATTCTTGACTATCGGAAATTCATTCAAACAACCCATAACCAGGGGGGGTTCGTCACCGTTGCCGCCGATATTCTCAGCCTGACGTTACTGACTCCTCCGGGGGAATTTGGGGCTGACATTGTAGTCGGAAGTACCCAACGATTTGGGGTTCCCCTGGGTTATGGTGGCCCCCATGCGGCTTATTTCGCCACCCGAGCAGCGTTCAAACGTCAAGTTCCTGGACGGATTGTGGGCCTGTCCCAGGATGCCAACGGCAATTCGGCCCTGCGTCTAGCACTCCAAACCCGTGAACAACACATTCGCCGGGATAAGGCCACCAGTAATATTTGCACAGCCCAAGTGTTACTGGCGGTGATCGCCGGTATGTATGGGGTCTATCATGGGCCAACTGGGTTGCAGCAAATTGCCCAACGAATTCATCAGTTGACGGTAACCCTGGCCGCAGGACTGAAACAATTGGGCTATACCCTGGGGGCGGTAGCTTTCTTCGATACCCTGACGGTGAATTTGGGAACCACTGCCTTACAGCAAATCTTGGATGCAGCGATCGCGAAGCGGATCAATCTGCGGGTCATTAATTCTCAAGCTGTTGGGATCAGTTTGGATGAAACAACGACCCTGGAGGATCTTCAGGATCTCTGGGAAATCTTTGCTGGTGGCAGGGAACTACCTTTCCAAGGGGATCAACTGGACATTTCTTCAACCATTCCCCCGGACTTAGCCCGCCAGACCCCTTACCTGACCCATCCGGTTTTCAATTGCTATCATTCTGAAACCGAGCTGATGCGGTATCTCCACCGTCTGGAATCGAGGGACTTATCCCTGAACACCTCGATGATTCCCCTAGGTTCCTGCACCATGAAGCTCAACGGGGCGGCGGAGATGATGCCGGTCACCTGGCCGGAGTTTGGGAAGATCCATCCATTTGCCCCCCTGAGCCAAACCCAGGGCTATCAGACCCTATTCCAACAGCTAGAAACCTGGTTGGAGGAAATTACTGGATTTGCCGGGGTGTCCCTCCAACCCAACGCTGGATCCCAGGGAGAATATGCCGGGCTGCTGGTGATTCAGCGCTACCATCACGCTCAGGGTCAGGGCCATCGCCATATCTGTCTGATTCCCGAATCGGCCCATGGTACAAATCCTGCCAGTGCGGTCATGTGCGGCCTCAAGGTTGTTGTTATCAAATGTGACCTAGATGGCAATATTGACATTCCTGACCTAAAAGCCAAATCTGCACAGCATCGGGATCGTCTCGCGGCGCTGATGGTGACCTATCCGTCTACCCATGGGGTATTTGAAGCGGGAATCAAGGAAATCTGCGAAATTATCCATACCCATGGCGGCCAGGTCTACATGGATGGGGCCAATATGAATGCCCAGGTTGGTCTCTGCCGCCCGGCAGACTTTGGGGCGGATGTTTGCCACCTCAACCTCCACAAAACCTTTTGCATTCCCCATGGTGGCGGCGGCCCTGGCATGGGGCCGATTGGAGTTCAACGCCATCTGATCCCGTTTTTGCCGGGTCATACCGTGGTACCCATGAACAATTCCCTGACTAATCCCCTAAAAGATGGTTCCAATCCCCAATCTCCCGCTGGAGCGGTTTCGGCGGCCCCCTGGGGAAGTTCCAGTATTCTGGTGATTTCCTGGATGTATATCGCCATGATGGGGGCCGAAGGACTCACTCAGGCCACCCGGATTGCCATTCTCAACGCCAACTACATGGCCCGACGCTTGAATGAATTCTATCCAGTGCTTTATAAGGGTCGGCAGGGATTGATCGCCCATGAATGCATTCTGGACTTGCGATCGCTGAAAAAATCCGCTGGCATTGAGGTAGATGATATTGCTAAACGGCTGATGGATTATGGCTTCCATGCCCCCACGGTTTCCTGGCCCGTCACTGGAACGGTAATGGTAGAGCCGACCGAAAGCGAATCAAAAGCAGAAATGGATCGGTTTTGTGAGGCGATGATTGCGATTCGCCATGAAATTCAAGCCATTGAATCCGGTCAGATTAGCCCTGAGGATAACCTGCTCAAACACGCCCCCCATACGGCTGAATCTTTGATCGTCGGGGAGTGGAAACGGCCTTACTCCCGGGAACAGGCGGCTTATCCGGTTCCCTGGTTGCGAGAATTCAAGTTCTGGCCAGCGGTGGGACGCATTGACAATGCTTTTGGCGATCGCAATTTTGTCTGTTCCTGTCTACCCCTAGAGGCTTACAACTCGGAGCCCACTGTATCTTAGCCACTCAACCGGTGCAGCAACCCATAGATCGGCATGGGCCATCTCATACCAATCTCTTTGATATTGTTATAGATAGGAACCTGGAATAAGTAGCTAGGCACAATTAATCAGAAGATACATGTAGGGGTTGAAGGGGGCGCTGCCCCCTTCCTGGGGCAAAGCCCCAGACTCCCTTCTATTTGATATTATTACAACCATCTACTTACCACGGGCTGCGATGTGCTCTGGGTTTTGTGTCATGCCAATTTTAAGAGTTGGTATCAGGAACTCAAGTCCCCCTTTTCCCAGACTTTGACCTCAGGATAGGGGGATGACTATGCTACGGACGAGTGCCCCAACCCAGAGCGTTCAGACTTCCCTCCGACAGTATCTCTAACAGCTAAAAATCTAACAGCTAGAAATCTCATGGCTAGAAATCTAAAGTCGAGCCTGAACAAACGCCGCTAACTTTTCAATTCCAGTTTCAATCGTCACCAGATCCGTAGCGTAGGATAGACGAATATGATTGTCATTGCCAAAGGCAATTCCTGGAACCGCCGCCATTTGTTTTTCCGCCAGTAAAGCATCACAAAATGTCAGGGAATCCAAACCCAGTTTGCTGATATCAATGTAGGTATAGAATGCACCGTCAGGTTTCAGGCAAGCCAGTCCAGGAATCGAATTTAATCCTTCATACATCACTTCCCGGCGCTGGGCAAAGGCTAGCCGCATCTCCTCAATACAAGCTTGAGGGCTTTCCAGGGCGGCGATCGCCCCGTATTGAGCAAAGGTACAGACGTTAGAGGTGCTGTGGCCTTGAATACGGATCAGGGCTTTGATCACCTCAGGATCTCCCGCTAGGTAACCCAACCGCCAGCCTGTCATAGCATAGGCCTTGGCAAATCCACTACTGATAAAGGTCAGTCCAGCACTGTCTGGGTGGGCCGCTGCAATACTGAGATGCTTGATGCCATCGTAGACAATTTTTGAATAGATCTCATCAGAAACCACAGGCACTCCAGCTTCGATGACTACCTCAGCTAGAGCTTTAATTTCCTCCGGGGTGTAGACCATCCCGGTGGGATTGGAGGGGGAATTCAGGACAAATAGCTTGGTGCTGGGGGTAATGGCCTGATGTAGCAATTCCGGAGTGATTTTGTAACCGGTGCTGGCATCCGTTGGCACAATGACTGGGGTGCCATCGGCTAGCTTCACCATCTCTGGATAGCTGACCCAATAGGGGGCTGGAATAATCACTTCATCGCCAGCCTCGATTACAGTCATGATCAGGTTGTAAAGCGAATGTTTGCCACCATTGGTGACAATGATATTTTCAGGTTGATACTCGACCCCAATTTCGCGGGTTAAGGTTTGAGCGATCGCCTGCCGCAGTTGCGGTTCCCCAGCCGCAGGGCCGTAACGGGTTTTTCCCTGATCAAGGGCCTGCTTTGCCGCCGCCACAATATGTTGGGGGGTATCAAAATCGGGCTCCCCCACGCTGAAATCGAGAACATTAATTCCCTGATTTCGCATGGCCTTGGCCTTTGCAGAGACGGCCAGGGTCAGAGAAGGCGGAACCTGTTCAATTCGGGTGGATAGCTTCATACTGGCATTCCTTGAAGTGAAGATGATAAATCCCTTAATTCTAGAAGGACTTCAGCCGGGTTACAACCGGGCCAAAACTTTAATCAATCATTTTGCTGAGATTGCCCAAATTTATGGGAAGTTTCGGCAGAATGGGACTCGCAGGTGACCGTTGAGGATGTAGACAAAGAGTTGGTAGTCAGCAAGATTTTTGATAATAATGAAGACTTTGGCTATCGGCAAATTATGGTGGAGCGTCCATTAAGGCTGAATTTTCAGGCGAGTTCGGAGCGGTTGGCGCGATTGGGACACTGAATCGGCCTTTGTGAATCTGGCGGTGTCAAAGAAGCGGGGCAGGGAAGACGTTGCAGGATGATATTAAGGAGTATACGGGGCGGGAGGTGTTGCCCCATGTGCCGGATGCTTGGGTAGATGAGAGGAAGACGAGATCGCCATCAACGGCAAGACCGTTAAAAAAGCGTTTGGTTGAGCGGCGGCAGACAAACTCGAATTCCCGCAGATAGCCTCTGTTCCATCTGCACCAAGCCAGTATCAGGTAGATGGCAAGGAACAACTAGCTTATTCTTCAGCTTCATTTGGGGAAGCTTGGCGGATACTTTCCAGGATTGAACCTACTCCGAATCCCATCACTGCCCCAGCAAGAATGTATCGCTCCGGTGTTTTAGATTGACTATAGCCCAGGTCTACCTTACGGGTAATATCACCACAACATTGATATTGATCTCGCTGAAGTTCGGAAACAGCGAGTCCGAATACAGAGCCCAATCCTGCCATGACCAGACCTGAAAATATCACTACTCTTGTATTCATGGGAATTTACCTGAATTAACAACCTCTATTCTGGTTGTAACAAATAAAGCTCAGGAGTTTGTGGAAGGGATCGAAAAACTTAAAGAAAATTTGATTTAGTTAACAAACCCTTGATGATTTTCTAGATTCTTCTGAGTAGATTGACGCAATTAATTAGAGCAATGAATTAGAAGTTAGAAGATGGATGAGGGGATGAAAGGGGCACTGCTCCCCTTCCTGGGGAAAATCCCCAGACCCCCCTCCATCTCACAATTAATTACATCCACCTAATGATACTTCTCTAAAAGTTTTCTAAGAATTTTCTAAGAGTTTTTCAAGAGCTTTCTAACAGATGAATTACCAGACTTTAGCTTCTCTTGAGCAGTGCTATTGTGATCAATCTTAAGCCGGTAACAGACAATCTGTACGACTCAGGGCCCTGAGATCCTCTTCATCTAATTCAACAGCAATTCCGTTGCGAATTAATTCAACAAAATCTTCATTGGGCACCATAATGCACAGGGCGTACAGTCGGGTTGTCCCCGTATTCTCCAGGCTATGAATACCCCCCGGCGGAACCAGGATGCTATCTCCCGCCCGAAGCTGAACCGTTTTGCCATCACAGACGGCGATCGCCTCTCCCTTCAGAATGAAAAACATCTCAACGGCAATCCGATGCTGATGAAAAGGAACTTTAGCCCCTACTTCAAAAATCTCTACACAGACTGTCAGAGAAGAGTTTGCCGCCGTTGGATCGAATACAATTGCCAACCGACTGTGATCCTCCGGACTAATTTGATAGGCGCGATAGTCCCGCAAAGATTTGACAACTGGCATCATACAAAAGTCTGTTACTTGCATCTGAAGCAGTTATTGAAACAGCTATTTGTAGCATAACAGTTATATTCTACAATTTAGAATATCGTAACATAATATTTAGATTAGAGAAAATTTAGATTAAAGAAAATTTGGATTGGGAATATTTAGATAGAGAGTTAGATTAGGAATATCTATAGCAAGACAGATGCAAAATTTCCCTGACTTTAATCGTAGAATTGGCTTGACCATTTCAGTCTTTTCTTGAGTAGATAAGTTGTCATTTCTCCCTTGCCTTTGACTTCAATTATTCCTCGTTTTTCCAGATAATAGTTTTCCTTGAGGGATTCATAGATCAGATCGGTTACCTGGATTTGATCGGCAATTCCATGGGATTCCATCCGACTGGCAATATTGACCGTATCGCCCCAGAGATCATAGATAAACTTTCTAATGCCAATAACCCCAGCAATCACTGGCCCGGAAGCAATCCCGATTCGCATTTGAAAGTGTTGTTCGGTTTCATGATTAAATTGCTCTAAGGATTGTTTCATATCCAATGCCATGTCGGCGATCGCCTCAATATAATCCTCCCGAGGTACTGGCAATCCTGAAACCACCATGTAGGCATCACCAATCGTTTTGATTTTTTCTAAACCATGTTGTTCCGCCAGATAGTCAAATCGAGAAAAAATTTGATTCAACAGTTCAACTAATTCTTCAGCCGGAACCTGACCGGAGAGCTCCGTAAACCCTACAATATCCCCAAATAAAACCCCAACTCGGTTAAAGCTATCGGCAATTGTTGTGGGTTTTTGCTTTAACCGTTGAGCAATCGGATAGGGCAAAATATTTAATAGCAAACTTTCAGAGCGTTCCTGTTCAATTTGTAATTGTTTGTAGGCATCTTCTAAGGCATGGCGGGCATTGAATTGAGCACAGGCCAATCGATCGTAGAGATAAACTGAAACATTGCTAATCAAACAAATCCAGAAATAATATAGTACGGCAAATTCTTCGGTCATCCATTCCGTTGGTAAAAGCACAGGGAGTTGCACAACAAACTTACTAATTAAGTAATAAGAAAAAACTCCGAACTGAGCAATCAGATGTAAATACCAACGTACTGGAATCAAGGTGGCTTGAGCAAAGAACATCAGGGGCCACTCGACAATAGAAAAAGTAGAAACTCCATCTAGAGAGGCTTGCACCTGAGGGCTAAATGTGACTAACCAGGACAGCCACAAGAAGATTCGTCCTGGATGTTTCTGACCAGCGGGAGATTGTAAGAATTTCAAACCTAGAAAAAAGCCAAGTTCTACCCCAAACTGAATCAGTAACCAGGTTGGTCTAAATCGATCAGGGCGAGAAAAAAAATAGCTGAGTTGTAAGATGATAAACGTGAAATAACACAGAATAGCCAACCTAAATCCCAACTCTAATCGATGGTGCATGAAACGACATTGCCATCGGTCATAGTTCCCCACATCAGCAAAACTTGGGGTTTGGAATAATTCTCGGAGATTTGTGATAGTAGATGCCCACAGCCCCCATTTTTTTGGGAGTTTTTGCATGATTGCTAGCCTAACCTATACTTTAAAAGTAGGATGATTTGTAGATCTGGTCAATTTTGCGAAGCGCGTCGATGTAGTTTAGTTGTAATTTTTCGGTTGTAATTTTTCGGTTGTGATTTTTAGTTTTAGTTTATTGTGACTTCCAGCAACAATCCCCGTCAACTTGCATTTTTGGCCTTGCAAACCATTTATCGGCGGGGCCAATTTGCTGATATTGCCCTGGATAAACACTTGAACCAGATGTGCTTGAGCCCTGTTGACCGCAGATTGGCCACTGAACTGGTGTATGGCTGCGTTCGCCGGGCGCGATCGCTCGATGCCTTAATTGATCAACTGGCCAAAAAACCTGCCAATCAACAGCCCCCTGATCTACGAATTATCTTACACTTAGGGCTTTATCAACTAGGGTATCTCACCCAGATTCCGGCTGCCGCAGGGGTGAATACCACTGTGGAACTGGCCCGGCACAGTAGTTTGACGGGACTGACCGGATTGGTCAACGGGATTTTGCGGCAGTACCTGCGCCAGTGTTCTGACCAAATTTCTCCCAAGGCAGTTCCTCCAGAGATTGTAACGTCTGAACTTGTAACCTCTGAACCCGTTACTCCAAAGGGTCATTCTCCATTTTTTCCAGGGTTTAGATGGCCTGAGAATTCCACCAACAAATTAGGAATTTTGTACAGTTTTCCAGACTGGATCATTGAGTTTTGGCTTGATCAATTGGGTTTAGAAGAAACAGAAAGCCTCTGTCAATGGTTTAATCGATCTCCTGCCATTGATCTGCGAATTAATCCCTTGAAAACTACCCTTGAAACCGTAGAAACTGCCTTTCAGGGGGCTGGGATTACCACCCAGCGAATTCCTCACCTGGCTTCAAGCTTACGACTTTCCGGCAGTCTAGGGGAGATTCAAAAACTTCCCGGTTACCCGCAGGATGGTGGACTATTCAAGACAGCAGTGCCCAGTGGGTGAGCTTGCTGCTAGACCCGCAACCGGGAGAATTAATCATCGATGCCTGCGCTGCCCCCGGCGGAAAAACTGCCCATATTGCTGAATTAACTCAGGATCAAGCGATAATCTTTGCCTTTGATAAAGCCCAATCTCGCCTGAAGAAACTACGACAAAATCTAGAACGATTGCAGTTAACTTCAGTGCAAATTGAAACGGCAGATATTTTAACCATTCAGGCGGAAAAACCCACCGCTGACAAAGTCCTATTAGATGCTCCCTGTTCCGGTTTGGGCACCTTACATCGGCGGGCTGATGGGCGCTGGCGACAGACCCCGGAGAATATTCTAGAATTGGCTCAATTGCAGCTCAAGCTCCTGGAAAAAGTTGCTACCTGGGTGAAGCCAGGCGGGTCTATGGTGTATGCTACCTGCACCGTTCATCCCACTGAAAACGAAGGAGTCATCCAAGCTTTTTGCAGCAAAATTCCCAATGGCAAATTCAGATCCCGGATCCGGGAAAATTTATCGGCATTACCGCCGAAGGTTGGATCAAAATCTGGCCCCATCGTCATAATATGGATGGTTTCTTCATGGTGAAGCTTCAACACGGGGGATGATATGCATTTAATCCTCTGCCATACTACCGTTGACTTTGATGCTCTGGGGGCCGCAGTCGGCCTCAGCCGGGTCTATCCCGGCAGTCGAATTGTCCTGACGGGGGGCAGCCATCCTCCGGTACAGAGCTTTCTGGCGCTGCACCGGGATGAATTTTCCCTGATTGAACGCCGGGCTATCCATCCTCAACAGATTCAGCAGTTGACCATTGTTGATACTCAAGCCCGCGATCGCCTAGGAACCCTGGCCGACTGGCTGGACTTACCCCAGATCTCTGGGATCGAAATTTGGGATCATCATCCGGGTTGCGACTCTGATATTCCGGCCACTCAGACCCGGATCGAATCGGTGGGGGCCACAACAACCTTAGTCGTAGAGAAACTTCAGGAGCTGTCCGCACCGTTAACCGCCCCAGAAGCGACGGTGATGGCGTTGGGAATTCATGTCGATACGGGATCGTTGACCTTTGACCACACCACAGTTCGGGATGCTCAAGCCCTTACCTGGTTGATGGAACAGGGAGCAAGTTTGGGAGTGATTTCGGATTATTTAGAACCCAGTTTATCTCCCCAGTTGCAGAATTTATTGGTGATTGCTTTAAATCAGTTCAATCAGCAAATTGTTCAGGGGTTTACGATTAGCTGGATTATTTTAGAAACTGATGATTATGTTCCGGGACTGTCTCACCTGGTGACGGAATTAATCGATTTAACCGAGAGCGATGCCATCTGGGTAGGTCATCACTATCAGAGTAAAAGTCAGAGTAAAAGTCAGGCCAGAAATCAGGCAGGGACTCAGGCAGGGACTCAGGCTCAACGTTCGGGTGAAAGTTTTGTTGAAAGTTCCAGTGAAAGTTCTCATGAAAATCCTGAAAAATTAACGACAAAATTAACGACAAAAAAATTAACGGTAATTGGGCGATCGCGGATCAAGAAAACCAACCTGAATCAAATTCTCAAACCCTGGGGTGGGGGCGGTCATGAAAAAGCAGCTTCAGCAGTTTTGAAAGAGGTCAATCCCGGGGAGATTTTACCTCAGCTAGTGGCCGCTCTAATCGCTCAAATTCCACCACCGCCCACGGCAAAAGATTTGATGTCTAGCCCCGTTCGGACAATCCGACCTCAGACCACCATCGCAACTGCCCATCGAATTTTGTTGCGCTATGGTCATTCGGGGTTATCCGTGGTGAATTCCCAGGGACAATTGGTGGGAATTATCTCCCGGCGGGATCTTGATATTGCCCTGCATCATGGGTTTAGCCATGCCCCAGTCAAAGGCTATATGACCCCCCAACTTAAAACGATTACTCCCGAGACTTCCCTGCCTGACATTGAAGCCCTGATGGTGAATTATGACATTGGTCGTTTGCCGGTTCTGGCCCAGGACAATTTAGTCGGCATTGTCACCCGCACGGATGTTTTGCGTTGCCTACATCAACAACAGCAAACTCCAACGGGATTTGCCGGATGTATTCCAGGGGTTAGCTGCCATTCTGTACAGGAAATCTTTCAACATCGGCTGGCAAAACCGTTGCTAGAGTTAATTCATCAACTGGCCCAGTTGGCTCAAACCCGAGGATGGCAACTTTACCTGGTCGGCGGCGGGGTGCGAGATTTACTGTTGGCCAATTCAGCAGAAAATCTATTACTGACTGACCTGGATATGGTGGTGGATGGCTGTGATGACTCCTCTGCGATTCCAGCGGATCATGCCGATTCAGCCGATCTCGCCCCGGATCCTGAAGCATTACCCCAGGAATTGAGCCCTCCAGCGGTTGCCTTAGCAAAGGCATTACAACGGAGCTATCCGGCAGCTCGTTTAGATATTCATGGTCAGTTCCAAACGGCTGCCTTACTCTGGCACAATGATCCAACGTTTGATTCCCTATGGATTGATATTGCCACAGCCCGCACTGAATTTTACCCCTATCCTGCCGCCAATCCAGAGGTGGAAGCCAGTTCGATTCGCCAGGATTTATACCGTCGAGATTTTACGATTAATGCCCTGGCCCTAAAGCTGACTCCCCCTGACGTGGGGGAATTGCTGGACTTTTTTGATGGAGTCGAGGATTTGCAGCATCGTCAGATTCGCGTGCTTCATGCCAATAGCTTTATTGAAGATCCGACCCGAATTTATCGGGCGGTGCGATTTGCAGTCCGTTTGGGATTTGAGCTAGAGGCCCAAACCCGAGATTATATTCACTATGCGATTCATAGCGGCATTTATCAACAGGTGAAAGTCGGGAAGTCCCAAAGTTATAACTCTAATCAAAATCAAAACCAAACTCGTCGCGCCCCCGCTCTGGAAACTCGCCTTAAAAGTGAGTTGAAATACATTCTACAAGCCCCTTATTGGAACGCCGCCCTGAAACTTTTAGGGGAACTCAAAGCCCTGCAATGTATTCATCCCGATCTGGAATTAACCCACGCCCTCTGGCAACAAATTCGTCTGATTCATGGCTATTTGCGGCAGTTTGATTCGGAACAAGGCTTAACCCACTGGCAAGTTAGACTGGAAGGATTAATCGCTGATTTGGTCCCTGAGCAGCGGCAGCCCGTGGCGGAGAATTTACAACTGTCCTCGGATAGTATTGCACGGTTAGCTGCCTTAGCCTCCACAAAAACCGCTGTGGTTCAAGCCTTACCGAGTTGTACCCTCCCCAGCCAAGTGGTCATGGCCCTTAAACCCTATGACTTGGCCAGTTTGATTTTAGTGGCGGCCCAAAGTCCGGCTGCGATCCGTCGGAAGATTCGCCAGTATTTGACCGCCTGGTGGCAAGTAAAACCCTTGCTTAATGGCAATGACCTGAAGCAAATGGGCTATAAACCCGGTCGTCAGTTCAAGGTGATGTTGGATGACTTGCTGCGGCTCACTCTGGATGGAGAAGTCGGCGATCGCGCCGCCGCAATAAGATGTATTCAGGAACGATATCCGTTGTAATAGAGTTCAAGTTCTATGTTCCGTCTCCAATTCAATCAACCGCCCAAGGCACCTGTAAGAGTTCTAAGGCTACTGTCGAGAGACGAGCTATTTCGTATCTGGAACCCGAACCCCAAGTAATTTGCAATGTAATTTGCAATCCCTAGCGCCGCAAACTTCTGGGGTCAAGGGCATCCCGCAACCCATCCCCCAAAAGATTAAAGGACAGCACCGTCAGCACAATTAAAATAGCGGGGGGCCAGATCAACCAGGGTTGCAGCACCAGAATCGAGGCATTGGTGGCGGAGGACAGTAAATTTCCCCAAGAGGGATCGGGCTGTTGAATACCTAAGCCAATCAAACTCAATACCGATTCAGAGACAATAAAACTGGGAATTGCCAGGGTCGCAGAAATAATCATGTAAGTGGCAGTCTGGGGCAATACATGACGCACGATAATATAAAGTGGATTGGCTCCAATGGCCCTAGAAGCCTGAATAAATTCCCGCTCTTTGATCGACAACACCTGGCCTCGAATTACCCGCGCCAGCCCCGCCCAGCCGATAAAAGAGGTGATCATCACAATTAATAAAAACCGCTGGGCACTACTCAGGCCAATGGGTAAAATAGCCGCTAGAGCAACTAATAAATAAATCCCTGGAATGGTCATCAAGACTTCAGCAACTCGCATCAGTAAACTGTCAGTCCAACCCCCAAAATAGCCAGCAATTCCCCCGACAATCATGCCAATCGGAAAGGAAATCGCAATCCCCACCAGACCAATACTCAGACTAATTCTGCCGCCAAAAATCAGCCGACTGAACTGATCGCGAGCTTGTTCATCAGTTCCTAGCAGGTTGATTCGGCCTTTCCCGACGGTACCAAATAAGTGGCGATCGCCCGGAATCATCCCAAACAACTGATAGGGCTCTCCTTTGACCAATAACCGAACCGGGGAAGGATTATCAAAGTCCACCGTTAACTGCCGCCTGCCGGTCTCAATGTCCACTGCCCCCTGGGTGGTGGGATAGACATGGGGGCCAATAAATTCTCCCTGTTGATTTTGCCAGTAGATCTGGGTCGGGGGCAACAGAGAAGCATCAATATCAGAGGTATAGGGACTATAGGGAGCCACAAAGTCAGCAAAAATAACTGCCAGATAAAATACCGTCAAAAGCCCTATTCCTAACCGTGCCAGAGGATTTTTGCGTAATCGTTTCCACCAATTCATTGACTAATTGACCCTTAACTAACTGACTCTTGACTAACTGACCGTCAAAACTTCTTCAGCATCCTTTGAAGAATTCTGGATAGAATCTTTGCTGAATTGTTCTTCTAATTCTAAGTCCTGATCAAATGGATTGGCAAAAAAAGAGCCGGTTTGCGGGGGAGAATCCGGATCGAGCAAAACTTCCACAATACTTTTGACAACACCCGTGAGCGGAATCGCCAGAATTACCCCAAGCAGTCCGCCCGTTTCCCCCCCTAAAATCAAGACGGAAAAAATCACTACGGGGCTCAATCCAGTGATATTACCCATGATTCGAGGGGTAACCAGATTATCTTTAATTTGTTGCAGGATCACCGCTGCGACCAACACCTTCAAAGCTAGCCAGATATCAATAAAAGCCACAATGATAGTGACTGTACCGATTCCCAGGGTGGCTCCAATGAATGGGATTACTTCCATCAATCCAATAAACACCGCAAATACTAAAAAATAGGGAACCTGTAGAATCGAAAATGTCAGGGTTAATGTGATCGCCATAAATGCCCCTAAAACGAACTGACCCACCACAAATCCTTGGAGATTTCGGGCTAGAGATTCTGTTAAAACATGGCGAACCTTAGGGGAGAAAAACTGGGTAATTCCCTGCCATAGTCGTTCTCCGTCTAACAACATATAAAACGAGATCACCAGAATCAAAACAAAATCAATAAACCAGTTAAATGTACCTAATACAAGGCCAAATCCCCGAGCCGCAATTAAATCAGCTCCCCCCTGAAATTTTGTAAATAATTGCTGTTGTAAAACGACAAAGTTGAACGGCAAATTCCGTTCGGTGCTCCAGGTTTGTAGGGCTATCAGTTGTTGTTTGCCTGACTCTAATAAATCTGGAAACCGAGTCACTAACTGTCGCCCCTGAATCAGGACTGGAGGGACAATAGTTAAGCCGAAAACCACCACAATAATGGCTGCAATCAGATAAACTAGGGCCGCCGCCAGCCCCCTGGGAAGATAGCGTTGGAGCACAATCACAGGATAATTCAGCACAAAAGCAATCAGCCCCGCTGTGACCAGAATTCCTATCAGTTCACCTACATATTCAATGGCGCTCAGGGTGAGGGCTCCTGTAATCAGAAGCAACAACCAGGTAATTAAGAACTTTTGAATGGGAGAGAAAAGGTTATTGGTAGTATGAATGCTATCAGTACTATTATCCATTAATTTTTATCCATTAATTTTTGAGCAATTCCTATTAGATTTTGGATTTATACCTGGGTGGTGATTTCATCATGTTCAACAACAAAGACATTAGAGTAAAGGTTCGCAATAATTTGCTTCCCATCTTGAGTTAAGGAAAGATAGTATTGAGCTTCCTTAATATAAGGAAAAACCCCATCCCAGTAAAATTTTGGGTAATTTCTCCGCAAATCCCCTGGATTTTTGTAGCCAATTTTTCGATTGAAGCCCGTCTCTTCAAACTCATAAAATAAAGCACTAACTTTTTTCAGATAGCGCGGATCACTCAATTGCCCAATCAAATCCGCCGCCCGCACCAAACCTGGATAACGAATTGTATCTTGGTGATCAGACTCCTTAGGAACCGGAAACCGGGTGAGCTCAATATTGTGCTTGATCACCGTAGTATCAATCAGTTTGTGACCGCCAAATCGTTCCTGGACAAATAGTTTGGCCCGATCAACATGGTAGGGGGTCAAACTAGCATCGGTACATCCTTCCGGGAGATTAACCATCTCGCCATCTTCCCCCGTGGCATACCAGCCATCACGATCCTGGAGGCAAACGCCCTTGACATAGCCAATATCATGACAAACTAGAGAAATCAAAAAGTGCAGCCAATCTTCGCAGGAAACCCCTCCTTCTCGAATATGTTTTCCGCGAAGAATCTCCTGACCCACTAAAGTTACTAAAATCGTATGCTCAATATCATGGTAAAGAGCATCACTGTTGGCAATATTCTCTAAAGCCATACTGCCTGCCCAGCCGACAATTTCAGCATAATCCGCTTTATAACCGCCATAGGTGCGATGGTAACCGTCTCGCAGCTTCTCAACAAAAATATCAATTAAAAGTTCAACGGCATTAAACAACATGGCCAGTTAAGGTGCACAGGGCTGAGGGAGTAGGTGAAAGTCTGATCCAATTGATTGAATCCTACTACTTGAATTTTAACTACTTGAATTTTAAAAGCTCCAACCCCTGAATGGTGACATCTGCCTGCGGGGATAGTTGCTCTTGGGTCGCGGCTCAACCTGGGTATTCAGTTTCAGGCCCTAGAGGGAGGCACACCACCCCTCACTCTAAGGTTAAAATTATTGAGTCTGACGGAGCCTTTGACTCATGGATGGCGGTAGAACAGCCGAGACGGCTGTTTCCTCAAAATTAAGGTAGAACAGGATTTGTATTTAATTTGATCAACACTGAGGTCTTGGCTGTTTTCCAGCAGGCATCTTGCCTGGATCACAAGATTTGCATCTGCTGATTGGACAGATTTTCCTGAGGTGATTTTTGGGAATTAAAATACCAGTCCCGTCATTCCCGCCTCACACCTGCGTGGAGATAAGTCCCGGAGGGGAATCCCCTTAACCTTGCCGAAGGTATCGGTAAACTCTTTTCAGGAAATCCCTTAAACCAGCCAGTTCATTTTTTCCGGGCTTGTATTATAATTGTAGTCTAGTTGTCGCATGGCTGAGTGCCACCTAAATCTATGGCTACCCTATGGGATATCTGCCAGTACTATCGGCGATATTGGCCCCTTTCATTGTTGAGCGTTGGTGCATCGAGTTTATTTGAGGTTCTGGATCTGGCTGTGCCCTATGCCATTGGTCAGATTTTGAATGTGCTCTCGGGTCAATCCCTGGATCAGTGGACTCAGGGGTTTGTTGAGGCGATCGCCTCCCTGACGGATACGGCAATGACGACTCAATTTTCCCTGTTGACGCTGCTGGGGGTAATCTTTTTAGTCACAGTAGCCAAAGCTCCAGTACAGCCCTGGCTCGGCGATTGGTTCCACTGGCTGATTCCCTTGGCGGCCCGACGGGATCATCAGCAGCTCTCGGTCAAAAAAGTGCTGACCTTGCCCCTGGAATTTTATGACGAGAATAATCCGGGTCGGGTAGCTGGGCGAGTAGCTCGAGGACTGGCCAATCATACCTGGACATATCCAGAAATTGCCGGTCAACTGATCCCAAAAGTGATTCGCCTAGTGGGAATTTTTGCAGTGCTTTGGATGATTCAATGGCGGATTGCTTTGCTATTCGTTCTGTCTTTCTTTGTGATTCTGGCGTTCACCTTGCCCACTCTGAAGCAGTTAACTGACCTGGAGGAAATTGTCGATCGCTATCAGGAAAATACGGAGAGTCGTAACTCGGAAATTATTACCAATATCAAAACTGTCAAAGCCTTTGCCACAGAAGCGCAGGAACTTCAGCGCCAAAGTACTCGCTTCAGTCGAGAGCAAATCGTAGTCGTGAATCGGATTCATCGGGGCTACGTTCGGCTGATCACCTGTAGAACGACAGTGGTGCAGTTTTGTTTATTTCTGGTCTTGGGATTCTCTCTGGCGGCGGCGGCAGCCGGGAGAATTTCCCTGGGCTACTTTGTTACGGTCTATACCCTGGCCAGCATGGCCTATTCCGAAATCACCCCGATCAGCGGCTTTGCGGAAATCTTTGCCCGGCGCTATGCTTCGATGTTGCGGTTCCATGAGTTCATGCAGTTACCAGAGGGCAAGGATGCAGTCAACCTGAATAGAACCTCAGCCCAGCAATCCCCAGCCGATGCCTATCGGTTTACTGGCAAAATCCAGCTCTCCCACGTCGCCTTTGGCTATGACCCTGAAAAACCCGTACTCCAAGATATCAATTTATTGATTGAACCCCATCAGACCGTGGCGTTGGTGGGACGTTCCGGTTCGGGGAAGTCAACCTTGGTAAAGCTGTTATTTCGGTATTTTGAGCCGAATCAGGGACAGATCCTGATGGATGGGGATGACATTCGCAGCTTAGATGTGACCGGCTACCGGCAGCGGCTGGCGATTGTCCATCAGGATGTTGATGTCTTTAATGGAACCTTGCTGGATAACCTGACCTATGGCAACCCAACGGCGACCTTTGCTGAAGTGGAGGAAGCCTGCCGGATCGCCCGAGTTGATGAATTTATTCATCTATTGCCCGACGCATACTACACAATTGTAGGGGAACGGGGGGTGCGACTTTCCGGCGGGCAGAAACAACGGTTGGGGATCGCCCGGGCTTTACTAGTCAATCCAGATGTGCTGGTGTTTGATGAGGCCACCTCTAGCCTGGACTATGAGTCAGAACGGTCAATCCAGTTAGCGATGGAGAGTATTCTGGGAACCCGCACCACGATTATTATTGCCCACCGTTTAAGTACGATTCGGGAGGCGGATAAAATTGTTGTGCTCGATCAGGGCAAAATCGTAGAAGTCGGTAGCCACGAGGAGCTGCTCAACCAGCAAGGAATCTATCAACGGCTCCATGGGTTGCAGGAAACTGGAGAATTGATGGCCTAGGTCTAGTGGAAGTGGATAATCTATGATCTACTACTGTCTTTGGAGTTCCTGCTGAAGCTGATAGAGCAAATTTTCCCGGTCTAAATTTCCCATGATTTCTTGAATCACCGTATCGATCCCCAACTCTCCCCAGGTACATCCCTGCTCTAGATAAATTTGAGCCGAACGCCCAATGGCATAGGTTCCATAGGCGGCGATGGAGGCTTGGGTGATCGCAACTCCAGCATAGGTTGTAATATTCGTGGCCAGCCCTGCGGCGGTTTTACCCAAACCCATCAGGGCTCCACTGCCAATTTCCGCTAGGATCAATCCCCCCGAACTGAAAATGATTTTTTGCAGGAGTTTCCCCGCTTCGTAACTGGTCATCGGCAATCCATATAATCGGGCCAGGGCTCGAATCATCATCAGATCAGTTACCGAGGCCCCGACTATATCGAGGAGGGCAATGGGATTCAACGCCACCCCCAGGGCCTTGTACCGGGTGAATGTCCAAATTAGATCATCGGATTCGGCTTGGAGCAAAAATATACTCTTGCGGGCAATATTCTGTTCTGCTGAGCGGGACTGCACTAGGGCATTCAACGCCAACAAGGAGGAACCATCCTGACTCAGAAGCTCGATAATCGCTGCCTTGAGGGCTTCAACCTGGGCCGGGGGCTTTTCTAACTCCTGGGTGACTCGACCATCGGGCCATTGCGTCCGCACCTGAATCGGAGCTGGGTCTGCCGCCACCTTGACAATATCCCAGGGACGAGTTGAGGAGGCTTTATAGCTAGAACGAGGGACAAAGGGCTCAGAATCAGGCTCTAACTCCCAGTCCTCCGGTTCCTCATCGAGGGCCAATCTCTGCAAACTTTGATAGATTCTGTCCTGTTCGGCTGGGGTAAATAAATCGACTTTGTTAAATACCAGAATCAAAGGTTTCTGGGCTTTGCGGAGTTCCACCAGGGCATCATATTCAGTTCGGGTCAGATCCCCAGAAACCACGAACAAAATCAGATCCGCCTGACGGGTAATCTCTCGGGCCATTTCTCCCCGCACCTCTCCCCCAACCTCATCGAGGCCCGGCGTATCAATCAACTCTACCTGAAATCCATCAACCCCCCGCCAAGAGTCTGCATTCACCTCCCAGCGCACGAACCGGGGCCACTGGGTTACCCCATGTAATGGCCCAGTTTGCAGGAGCTTTTGACCCAACAGAGCATTCAAGACAGCGGATTTGCCCCGACTGACCAATCCAAAGGTCGCCACCCGGACCAGATTTTGATCCAGTTTCTCCAGGTTGGCTGAAATGATATCCAACTGGGTCTTCAGGGTAGCCCGCATTTCGGGGGTGGTAGTCCGACGCTGGCGCTGCCACTGGGAATAACGGTTCAAAGACTGACGTAAACTGGTGCGAGCCCGCTCAAGGGCAGCATCCGGGGAATCAGAAGCAATCATGGGAAGTTAGTACGCATTACTGCTTGAATTTTACGGTGTTCTTTTCCCCTGTCGCTCAATTCCCCTGTAAAATTTCCCTCAGGGCCGGTTCTAATTTGGGATATTGGTAGTCAAAGTTGGCCGCCAGGGTGCGTTTCGGTAACACCTGCTGACCCTCCAGAACCAACTTGGCTGAGTCCCCCAACAACACTTCTAGGGCAAAGCCGGGAACGGGCAGCCAAGAGGGACGATTCAGCACCTGACCCAGGGTTTGGCAAAATTCAGCCATGCGCACTGGATCGGGGGCTGTGGCATTCAGTACCCCCTCCACCTCTGGATGCTGCAAACTGAACAGAATCAAATTCACCACGTCCTCCCGATGCACCCAGGAAAACCATTGCTTTCCAGTGCCCAAAGGCCCCCCAGCAAACAGGCGAAACGGCGTTAACATTTTCTCCAGAGCGCCCCCGTCCCCCAGGACAATCCCAAACCGCAACACCACCAGACGAGTGCCTCCAGCCTTGACCTGAGCTGCCGTCGCCTCCCAGGCTTGACAAACCTGAGCTAGAAAGTCATCTCCTGGATGACTGGCTTCATCAAACGTCGCCGTCTCACTCGTGCCGTAGTAGCCAATGGCTGACGCATTGACTAAAACCCTGGGGCGGGGTTCTGCTTGGTCAATGGCTTTCACCAGCTTCTCGGTGGTTTTCACGCGACTGTTAAGAATTTCCTGTTTGCGCTGGGGTGTCCACCGTTCGTCGGTGATCGCCGCCCCCGCCAGATTCACCACGCCGTCACAGCCCGCGATCGCCCGTTGCCATTCCCCAGATTCTGTGGGGGTGTAGCCCATAATTTCTACCCGAGGATAGGCTGAAGCAGGAAAGATTCTTTGGGCCCGTTCTGGGCTGCGAGTCAAAACCAGAACTTGATGCCCCTCGACTTGACTGCTCTCTAAATTCAACCGTTCAACCAGGCGGCTGCCCACGAACCCGGTTGCCCCCGTAATTGCGATTTTCATCATGGAATTTTGATTGGTTTACTGATTCGTCTGATTAGATTCGTCTGATTAAAATGGGTTTGGAATTGCAACGTAATTGCAACGTAACTAAATTTAACGTAATCAAATTTGTAGTTAAAAACGTGTTTATAGCATTTTTGTAGCATTTCTCATGGTGCTGGAGTCCGGCAGTTGGTGGCACGGCGCGTCACCAATTCCTCAATTCCTCTTGCTCAATTCCTCTTCCTCGATCTGTACCCGACGGGATTGAAAATTGCTGTAAAAGCAACTGTTAATGCATTTTGAGAAATCCCTCAAACTTGAGCTAGATTCAGCCTGAGTTCTGATTATACTGATTGAAAGCAACTCCGGAGCATCGAGTCAATTGGGAGGAACCCCTATCTCGGCTGTTTTTTAGCAGCCGAGATGCCTATACCACAGGATTTTTATCTAATTTTATCACTATTTCTGAAGGACAAAAAACATGCCCATGGAGGGATAAAGACTAAAGCTAGTATTGCCTGAGGGCTGAGGTCAGCAGAAAATAGCTTAAATCACAGGAGTTTAGCTAAATCCTCCACTGTCAAATAGTTAATTTTTTGCGATTTTCCACTCAGAACGGAGCAGGGTTGATCCGGTTCTCCCAGATGATTTAAGACCAGAGCTGCTGAGGTGAAATCCTGATTTTGAGTGTAGCGATTCACGGTGATAATTGTCGTCAAACCAGCTTGAGTGGCCGCTTGTAAACCCTGCTGAGAATCCTCAATCACCAGACAATTTTGAGGCAGCAAATTGAGCTGATCTAAAACGTAGTGATAAATGTCAGGGGCGGGTTTTTTCTGGGCCACCACATCCCCCGCCGCGATCGCTGCAAACCAACCTGGATCAAGGGACTGTTCTAGAAGGGCCATGACATTCGGTACGGCGCTGGTGGTGCGATCGCCAATTTAATGCCTTGGGATCGGGCCGATTGAATCAACCGCTGCACTCCAGGTCTGAGGGGAATTGAGCCCTCTGCCAAGAGCTGCTGGTATTTTGCCGTTTTAGCCTGGTGGAGTTGAGCCACGAAGGAATCGAGCCGTTGAGAATTTTGCAGTTCAGTTTGCAATGGCCCTTGAAATTCCCTCAGATAATAGCGAATCCGCTCTTTTCCCCCCGCCACCTGCAACAGATCCCCATACAGATCTTCAGACCAGTGCCAGTCCAGATGATTGGCTGCAAACGCTTGATTAAAAGCCACCCGATGACCCTGTCGTTCCGTATCAGCCAAAGTGCCATCGACATCAAAAATTAATGCTTGCAAGTTTTGGTTCATAGCTGCGGATCAACTTGACGCTTGAGAATTTCAGGAGCCCGTTGGCCATTCTCCAGCTCAAAGCCCATCTGCTCAAATTGCTGAACAAATTGAGTGGGGGCAGGTTTTACCCTGTCAGATTTTATCCCCTCAGCAGTCGAAGCGGAGTCTGGATTAAGACTTGAATCAACTTTCACATAGGCATTCGACTTAAGATTCCAGTCAAGAATTGGTTGATCAAGATCTGGGTCGAGGTTGGAATTGGGGTTTGAGTTGGGATCTGAATTGGAGTTTAAATCAAGGTTGGAATTGGAATTGGAATTGGAACTTGAACTTGAATCCGAACTCAGGGATGCATCTTTTTGAGCTGTAATATTTTGCTTTCTTAAGCGCTTGAGTTTAGCATTCTTTCCCATTATTTTTACTCCTGAGATTGAGTCTTTCGAGCCATAATCAAGGTATTCAATTGTTGCAAAATAACTACCACAATCCCTGTACTGATCGCTAGAACTATCCAGAAATTGTACACAAGTTGAGGGGTTTGATCCA
Source organism: Oscillatoriales cyanobacterium RM2_1_1 (assembly GCA_012033335.1). Taxonomy (GTDB): domain Bacteria; phylum Cyanobacteriota; class Cyanobacteriia; order Cyanobacteriales; family Microcoleaceae; genus JBHJGO01. The sequence goes on along the minus strand of JAAURB010000042.1, from coordinate 16,562 downwards.
ATACCCACCCCCCCAAAGGAGCCCCGATCAAATATCCAATGGCCCAACATTGAGCATTAATAGCCAGATAGGTTCCCCGCAGGGATGAAGGGGCCAAATCCGCCACCAGGGCAGAGGCAGAAGGGGTATAGCTGACCGTTGCCAGGGCCAGAACCCCCAACCCGAAAATGGCCAGGATTAACGGCTGATATTCAGCGGTTCCAGTCCATCCAATCAGCACAAAGCCAATCCCCCAGAGAAGGGCCGAAATTGTCAGAGCATGGGCATGGCTCAACCGACCCAATTGTCTGGCTAGGGGAAGTAGGGCGATCGCCGAAATTGTAATATGCCAGGTAAATAATCCACTTAAGATTCCAGGAGAAAATCCAGGGGTAATGAAGTTACTAAAGTAAAGTGGAATTGTAGTATGAATCTGAGAAATATAGAGAGTAGATAGAGTATTAATAACGATGTAAATCATTAAAGTTCGATCTTGCAGGGCCTGAGCCCATCCCTGCCAGGGAGTTAAGCTTGAAACTCCAGGGGCAGACGGTTGACGGGATTCTGTAATGAACTTCAAGATTACCCCAAAAAACCCAATAAACGAGAGCCCATCAATCACAAATAAGGCCCGATAAGTTTGGGTTGTCGCCACCAGAATTCCAGCCAGCAAAATTCCCAACTGCAACCCTAGACTGTCCCCAAATCGGGTCAAAGCATAGGCTTCATTCCGTTGTTTTCCCGTGGTTAAATCAGCCACAACCGCCTCGGTAGCCGGCCAATATAAACCAATTCCCAATCCCGCTAATAAGTTGCCCAGAATCAGGGTAGTAAAATTATGGGTTAGGGCCAGGGTGAAGGAGGCGATCGCCGAAATCACAGCCGATAAGAGTAGTGTCCGGCGGCGACCCCAAGCTGGCGCATCAGCCAGGGAACCCCCCAGAATTCGCCCCAGAATGCCTGAAATCTGAGTCATACCCAAACCAATCCCCACAGCGGTAGATGACAAACCCACCTGATTGACAAAGAAAATTGGCGCATAAAATAAAGTGAATCCCGTGCCAATTTGAGAGAGTAATCGCCCGAATGCTAGAATCCAGATTTGAGCATCAAGCTGAGGAAACCATCGTTCTAAAAATCGGGAGAAGAATGCCATGAATTCAAGAACTGATTGACCTAGACTTTGCCTAAATACTAGCACTTTTTCCAAGGTTTAGAACCCAAGGTGAGGCCAGAATTCACAGGACAAAAACAGAAAATTTATTAGGTGATTTAATGATTGGATATCTCCAGGGTAAAATTATCGAGATTCAGCGATCTGGCAGTAGAGTAATTCTAGTTTTAGATGTGAATAGTATCGGCTATGAAGTTCAAATTATCCCCCGTATAGTTCGGGAATTACCAGAATTTGGCGAAACAATTCGGGTTTCTACCCATCTACAAATCAGGGAAGATCAGATGGCCTTGTATGGGTTTTTAAGTGCAGCGGAGCGGGATTTGTTTCGGCAATTGATCAGCGTCAGTGGCATCGGGACTCAACTGGCGATCTCCCTGCTTGACACCCTCGGACTTCAGAATCTGGTTCAAGCCATTGTCTCTGGCAACACTCGCATCCTATCAAAAACCCCAGGAGTCGGAACAAAAACAGCAGAACGAATTTCCCTGGAACTCAAGGCAAAGCTGGTAGAATGGCGACGGCAGGCAGGACTGGCGAAAACTTCCACAGCTCGACTCACCCCTGAAATTCAGGAAGAAGTAGAAATGACCCTGCTGGCCCTGGGTTACACCGGTTCAGAGGTAATGCAGGCGTTGCAAGCCATCAGTCAGAATCAACAGTTGACAGCCACCGCTCCTCCGGAGGACTGGATTAGGGAGGCCATTAGCTGGCTGGGGGAAAATGTTTAATAGGATTTTAAGTGTAAATTAGTCCACTAAATTAGTCCAGTTCTTTGATGCACTAAGATTGTTGCCTGGACACAGGTTTAAAGAGCCGTTGAAACTGCTGCTTTAGCCGCTTTGACATTCACCTGAGACAGCAAAACCAGACCAATAATAAAAAATACAATCAGGGCCAAAATCGAGGCTCTAGCCGTACCTGTTGCTTGACGAATGATAGCAAACAACAGAGGGCCAAAAATTGCTGAACCTTTATTAAATACAGAATAAAATCCATAAAACTCCGCCGAAGCTCCCGGAGGAATAATGGCACCGTAGAAAGATCGACTCAAGGATTGAGAGCCCCCTTGAACCAAACCAACAATTCCCCCTAAAATAAAATACTCAATAGGAGTTTTTAAAATGTAAGCATAGATCACCACAAATACCCAACCCATCAAGCTGATCATTAAAGCATTTTTAGCCGAGATTTTCTCTGCCAATTTACTAAAAAGCAAAGCCCCTACTACGCTCACAAATTGAATCATAAGCAATGTAATCATCAAAATACTGGTGGAAAATTTTAATTCCTCAGTACCGTAAATTGTCGCCATCACAATTACAGTTTGAATGCCATTATTATAAATCATGTAGGCAACTAAAAATAGAAGCAACTGCTGAAATAATCTGACTTTCTGTAAGGTGACTTTGGTTCTAATCACCCCTACTTTCAAGAAGGCTAACCAATGGGGGAGATGACTATATTCTACAGGTAATGCCTCAACAGCTTGGGATTCTTTCAGGTAAATAAATGTGATGATTGAGAATCCTCCCCACCACAATCCTGCCATTAAAATTGCTAGTTTTCCTGCTAATTCTGCGGAAATTCCTAAGCTATTGTGACCGGCAATTAATCCTAAAGACAAAGCAAACTGTAATCCTCCTCCAATATAACCATAGGCAAACCCTTTACCCGATACCCAATCCATCTGATCTGTGGAGACAATATCCGGCAGAAACGCATCATAAAAAATATTGGCGCTGACAAAACCAATCTGGGCGATCGCAAATAAAACCAAGGTTTGCCATACCGCACCAGCTTCTGAGAAAAACAGGAGACAGGTTGCTAGAACCCCAAGGCTACAGAAAACAATTAAAAATTTCTTTTTAGAGGTAGAAAAGTCAGAGATCGCCCCCATAATAGGAGCAATTAATAAAACAATAAATGCAGAAAAACTAATCACAAATCCCCAAAGAGAAGTTGCACTATAGGCCGTTCCAGCAATCATAACACCAGTTTCGGGCACAACCACTGAGGTAAAATAGGCGGGCAAAACCGCCACAGACACTGTGGTTACATAGGCAGAATTGGCCCAGTCATACATCACCCAGCCAAAAATTTGTTTCTTGTCGTTGAGCATTTTTAATTGTCTTTCCTGAGTAGTATTGAATGTTGGCGCTGGGCAACTTGGATCGGTAATTATAATGCTTCATCGGGTTCTAAAAGCACTAAATTTATGCCTACATGATAACGCTCAACATATTTGCCTTTAACTCCTCCCGTCATTTGAGCAAAATCATGTTCAGCCTAAAGTAAGAATTCAAGACCTGACTAAATCACTTGAATTTAATCAGCAACCCTAGCATAATGAATCAAGTCATCAAATGAGTGATTCATTTATGCCCCGCCTATCCACACTATCCTTTGATCGCGGCACCCTGATCCTGCATCCACCTCCGAAGGGTCGGGCCTGGATCGAGTATGCGACCTGGGATGATCGGGTAGAAAAGTTTCGGATTCCGGCCATTTGTTATCCCGATCTGGTTCAATCCCTACAGGCCGATACAGTAAATTTTGTGGATCAAGCTCAAAGCTTTCATCCCTTGAATTTACCGTCTCAGGTTGTGATGCAACCCTATGCCCATCAACAGGAAGCGCTGGCCGCCTGGCAGGCTGCAGGGAAACGGGGAGTAGTGGTGCTACCTACGGGTTCTGGTAAAACCTATCTAGCTCAGTTGGCAATGCAAGCAACCGCGTCTAGCACGCTGATTGTGGTGCCTACCCTAGATTTAATGCACCAGTGGTACGCCCAGTTGAAGACTGCATTTCCAAATGTGGAAGTGGGGTTGTTAGGGGGCGGTTCCCGGGACAAAACTCCAATTCTAGTCTCCACCTATGACAGTGCAACGATCCATGCTGAGTCCCTCGGCAATCAATATGGTCTATTAATTTTTGATGAATGTCATCATTTACCGACGGATTTTTATCGGGTGATCGCGGAGTATGCGATCGCTCCTTGCCGTTTGGGATTGACCGCTACGATTGATCGCGCAGATGGTCGCCATAGGGATTTGCAGGACTTAATTGGTCAAATGGTTTACAGTAAAACCCCGGAACAGCTTGCAGGCATCGCTTTGGCTGAGCATCAAACGGTACAGATTTTAGTCCGTTTATCCCCGGAAGAGCAAATCAGCTATCAGGAAAAAATTCAGACGAGAAATGAATTTTTGAGACAAAAAAATATTAAATTGGCAGGGCTCGAAGGCTGGCGTAATTTTGTCATGCAGAGTGCGCGATCGCCAGAAGGAAGACGGGCAATGTTAGCCCATCGACAGGCTAAAGAACTGGCCCTTTGTACTGAGGCTAAATTCAAAGTTTTAACTCAACTTTTAGAGCAACACTATCCTGAAAAAACCCTAATTTTTACTGCTGATAATGCTACGGTTTATCGAATTTCCCAAAGTTTTTTGATTCCGGCTTTGACCCATCAAACCCCGGTTAAAGAGCGCCATCACATTCTCAGCCAGTTTCGTCAGGGGGATTACAAAACGATTGTGGCTTCCCATGTATTAAATGAAGGCGTAGATGTGCCTGATGCTCGGATTGCTATTATTCTGTCGGGTACGGGGTCAGAACGAGAATATATTCAGCGTTTGGGTCGAGTGCTCCGCAAGGGTAAAAGTGTTAATAAGCAGGCTATTTTATATGAGGTTGTAACTGAAGATACCAGCGAAGAACGGACTTCTCAACGACGACGAGGGGAGGTAAAGCCATTCAAGCCCAGAACTCAAAAATCATCTCAACCTCAACAGTTAGATCTGCTAAGTTATCCAGTTGTTTACGGTTCAAAGTCGGGCTCTAGTTCTACAAATCGAGACTTAGGAGTTAAGCGGGTAGCCGAATCTTCGGGAGAATGGCAGCAGGATTCTAGCCAGAGTTCCAATTCAAATTCTAATCCAAATCCCAACTCAGATTCTAACTCAAACAATGACTTAAGTAATCTTGAAGAAGAGTTTTAATGGTTATTTTTTTAATGTTTATTCAAGTATGTTTTGTTTAGAGATTTACAATTCTTGGGCTTAACTCTTGACCTTAAATTTCCAATTTTAATTCTTGACTTTGGCCTTTAATCTCAACTTCTGAACTCTAATTCTCAGCCTTTTCAACCTTTCTTGTTAACTCTCAACTTTAATTCTAATCTTCAGCATTAACTTAAATTTCAACCATAGTTCTCACCCTTAACCTGACTCTGCAAATGTTACCCACAGACTTACTCAGCTATCGCCATCGGGGAGAAACAGTAATTCCCTTGAAACTTGAGCTTAATTCCCAGAATTTAGCACTGGCAACCCAGGTGATTCAGTGCTTTCAAGCCAGTATTAAAGCCACTCAGGCAGACCTTGATCAACGCTTACAAGACTTTGAAGGGGACAGTCCAGACTATCGGTTAAAGCGGGGATTAGCCCATTTGCTCAAAAGTGGATTTTGCACCTTTGAAGTGATCAGCCCCCTAGAGCCAGTTGCCCTGCGAACCCAGGTTTTTACCCTGGCGGCGATGGTTTCTCCTAGTTTCAATGCTACGGAAAATACCTTGGAAAAGTTAGCGCTAAACCTCAGCCAGGATTTGAATCGAGATATCTTGCCAGGGGAAATTCAAGCGGGTCTTTATGCAGACTTGCAGGAAAATCGCATCCTAACTCAATTTGAAATTCCCACTCCTGAAGCCTTACTGCATCGTTATAACCTATCTCAAGTTCAGGGAATTTTTTACAGGGCCAGTGAAATTCAAATCAATGCCCATCGCAATGATCCGGGAGAATACAAACTCCTATTTCGCTATCTGAAATTGTTCCAGCTTATGGCCTATATTGAAGGTGATGCCGACCATGGTTTTACCATCACGATGGATGGGCCAACCAGTTTATTTAAATCTAATACTCGCTACGGATTATCCCTGGCCAAAATGCTGCCAGCCCTGTTACATGTGACAAAGTGGAGTCTAAAATCAACGTTACAGAACCGCGATTCCTATAGCGAAACTATTAGAACTGGCTACTTTACATTAGATTCTAAGTGTAGTTTGGTCAGCCATTATCCGCCAGGAAAACCCTATGATAGTCTATTAGAAGAAGCATTTGTCAATCGCTGGAATGCTACAAAAACCACCTGGAAACTGGAACGAGAAGTGGATCTAATTCCCATTCCAGGGAGTGTAATGATTCCCGATTTTCGCTTGGTTCATCCAGATGGTCGAGTATTTTTATTGGAAATCGTTGGATATTGGCGAACTGAATACTTGCAAAAAAAATTCTACCAGGTACAAAAGTCAAATTGTGACAATTTAATCCTGGCAATTTCAGAACGCCTGAATTTGGAAAAAGCTGGGATAAAGTTGAATAATGTTCCAGTTCCCATTGTTTGGTTCAAAGATAAAGTATCTCCAAAAGCAGTTTTAGCCGTGATTGAACCGGGCAGTGATTGAACAAATATCACCCTATTAAATGTTACCCAATTGAGTAGTAGCTTGGCGTAATTAAATTGCGATCGCAGACATTTATCAAATGGGGCTTGGGGACGGTGCCCCTAAACCCCATTTCTCACTTGTTTCATGATGGGTTCAGGATTACCATCGATTTCACTAGCCTGGAAGCTGGGTAAAACTATGGGCAGAGACTTCAATTACCCTTACGGAATTGCTGTGCTCGCGTTTCATAACCCTTGCCATTGAGGCATTCACTAAATTCAGCTTCAGCGCTGGTCATTTCGGGATCAGCATCCAGTTGAAAAACCCGCTCGAGGAAATCATTTCCCATTTCTTCGACTGCTCGGTCGAGATTGGGTTGACTGAGTTGCTTAGGGAGACAAGCCAATACCGCTGCTAATCGCTCTGGAGAAATATTTTTTTGCTGACCAATCGTGGAAACTAAACCAGCTTGAGCTGGTAAAGATAAAAATCCAAAAACCCAAATTGCACTCATTAGCAAACAAACTGTGAGAGATTTGTGGATTGTTTTCCAGAACCTTTGTAAGTCATTCATCGATCAAGTTCCTCTAAGTGTGATAATTTTTGTCGTAGAAAATAAACGCAACTCTATCAACTCTACCTACTTCTTTGAGATCGGGTTGAATCACGGCTAAACTGTTAGTTCTACGCCTGAGAAATAAACTGCTCAAAAGTTGCTATTGCTGTAACAATTAATCGGCTGATCTTCGAACAGGGACTCACTGTATAACCAAATCCTGACAATTGATTGGGCTGAATGGCGGGTTGGATTCCTGGCTAAACTTTCAGGTCTTTAGCTAAGCTTGAGTCATGATCTCAAAATAGACGACCTGAAAACAAACCTACAAAATAGACTTACAAAGATAATAGCTGGCTGTTGTGGTAGCTCTCTTCAAACTCTATCTGGCTTCTAAGGCTTGCTTGAGATCTTGATCAATTCCCCAGGCATCTTTCAAGAGTGCCCGAAAGACATTGGCTTGCACCATATTGTGCTTATACAGATCCCCTAAAAGCTCTTTAGATTCAGCTTCAGAGAGTTCCTGAATGCGCTGATCAAAAGCTTGTAATTCAAATTCTTGCTCTAAGGAAAGTTCTTGACTCATCAGAATAACCTCCAATATGGACTGTAATCACAAACAACCCGACGTGACTCAAATTAATTCAGGCTTCCCGGCTTGTTTATCTGTTAACTATTGTAACGAAATCCTGTGAGAATGTATAGTTTTCTTGAAAAACTACTCCTTTTGTAGTAAGCAAGATTCATTCACTTGCGCAAATCCAGTTATAGCCTTGCTAATTTTTACTGGTCATGGCTCGGAATGGTCTGAATTTAGGCCATCGACAGTTTTTGCCATCAATAGGGAACCAGGAACCGCTTTTTTGATCCAATCCGTAATCAGCAGTTGACCGCGATCGCACTGGGTTACTGCCTCACGGTTTAGGGTCTGAAATACTATACGTTCCGGAACTTCGACCACTTCCCCGGTCGGCATGATTAGATGATCAGCCAGGGTCAGGTCAAAGGATCCCAGGCTTTGAAACACAACATACTGGCCGCTTTCTCCGGATAGGACTTCTGCCAGACAGTTTTCCTGATGGCGGTATTCTGCCAGTTTTCCCTTCGATTTGATCCGCTGAAAAATTGCGGTGGTGCGGTTCACCTTGAAAAAGGGAGAGCGGGTGGGTCTAGGCCAGTTTTGCCGCAGGTTCAAAGGCTGATTCAGGGTTTGCCAGCCAATCTGATCAATGTTCTCCGCCGCATTTTTCCCTGAACTGAGATGGCGGAGATCAAGTCGAACAGTATGGAGTCCTGCAGCTTTTAAAGGGTCTAACTGATCAAGAATAAACTGATCCTTGTCCAGAAACATCAATGTGCCGTGGCGGGTCTCCAAGGTGGGCAAGGGACGATTGCCAGAATCCGGGGAGGCCACTGTCGCTTCCCGATAAAGGATCTCAGGGCTGTCTGATGCAGGCAGGATAGGTAAAAGCAGCGATCGCGGCGAATAAAATAGCAAGATTTGACCCGCTCCCAAAACCTCACATCCCACGGGCAAAGCCTGACAGTATTTGATCAGCTTTTCTTCCGTCAGTTCAATCGAGAGCACCAATCTGTCCAGAGAGTCCTGAAACAGTTCACACCATCCCTGCAATCCCCCTAAGTTGTGGTTCCCCGCCTCAACCATCAGATGAATCGAATGCTGGGGAAACTGGGTTTTGATCCACCAAGCCGCTCCTAAATCACAGACCCGAATAGCTGAAAACAGACTTAAATCCCAGGTCAACAATTGCTGACAAATCTGTTGCATCAACTGTTCTGGCATCAGGGCATCCCACACTAGGACTGGCTTCAGGCCCCTTTGTTGAGCGGCATGGGCTAGGGTGTGGGTTTGATCTCGGGATAGCTTGCCCTGACGGGCCAGTAAGGCCGGTTCGAGCAGTACCTCAAACAAATTAGGGGCTTGGGTACATCGTTCCAGATCGGCGGTGGAGGTGACAAAAGTATTGAATTGCATGAACTTTAAGGTTTGGGCAAGGCTACTTTCACAGATTTTAAGGTCAATTCATAACGGTCGGGGTCTTGTCAAGGTCGAAGGGAACAGTTAACGTTAATCCCAGCAAAGTACCCTTACAATGTTCAGCAGTTCACCCCAAAAGCTATGCCCCGACGCAACGATCTCCACAAGATTTTAATCCTGGGTTCTGGCCCGATTGTGATTGGACAAGCCTGCGAATTTGACTATTCTGGAACTCAAGCCTGTAAAGCCCTGCGGGAGGAAGGCTATGAGGTTATTCTGGTCAATTCCAACCCCGCCACTATTATGACGGATCCAGACACGGCAGAACGAATCTATATTGAGCCCCTGACCCCAGAGATTGTGGAGAAAGTGATTGAGCGGGAAAAACCCGATGCCCTGCTCCCCACCATGGGAGGACAAACCGCCCTCAATTTAGCGGTTTCCCTAGCCAAGAGCGGGGCCTTAGAACACCACGGGGTAGAACTGATTGGGGCCAAGCTAGAAGCGATTGAAAAGGCCGAAGATCGGCTGCTGTTCAAACAGGCAATGGAGCGGATTGGGATTCCCTGTTGCCCCTCAGGCATTGCCAATAACTTCGATGAGGCTAAGGTGATCGCGCAACAGATTGGCCGTTATCCCCTGATTATTCGGCCCGCCTTTACAATGGGGGGAACCGGGGGTGGGATCGCCTACAACCAGGAGGAGTTTGAAGAAATCGCCAATTCGGGTTTGGAGGCTTCTCCGGTCTCACAAATTTTAGTGGAGCAATCCCTGATTGGCTGGAAAGAGTTTGAGCTCGAGGTGATGCGGGATCTGGCAGATAACGTGGTAATTATCTGCTCGATTGAGAATATTGATCCCATGGGGGTACATACGGGGGATTCCATCACCGTTGCCCCGGCTCAAACCCTGACGGACAAAGAATATCAACGGCTACGGGATGCCTCAATTAAAATTATTCGAGAAATTGGCGTAGAAACTGGGGGCTCCAATATTCAGTTTGCGGTGAATCCCGTGAATGGAGATATTGTGGTGATTGAGATGAATCCCCGGGTTAGCCGTTCTTCGGCTTTAGCCTCGAAGGCCACGGGTTTTCCCATTGCCAAGTTTGCCGCTAAATTGTCTGTGGGCTATACCCTCGATGAAATCAGCAATGATATTACCAAGAAAACCCCGGCTTCCTTTGAACCCACCATTGACTACGTGGTGACCAAAATTCCCCGGTTTGCCTTTGAGAAATTTCCCGGATCTGAACCGGTGCTGACTACCCAGATGAAATCGGTGGGAGAAGCCATGGCGATCGCCGGAACCTTCTGTGAATCCTTTCAAAAAGCCCTCCGATCCCTAGAAACTGGCTTAGCGGGCTGGGGCTGCGATCGCACCGACAAACGGCTCAACTCTGACCAGATTCGATCTGGACTGCGAACCCCAAACCCAGATCGAATGCTGAGTGTGCGCCATGCCCTGCTGATTGGCATGACCGTAGAAGAAATCTACGAACTCACGGGAATCGACCCCTGGTTCCTGAACAAATTTCAGGAGTTGCTCGAGACGGAGCGATCCCTCAAGCGCAAGTCCCTATCAGAACTTGACCCCGCCGAACTCCTCAGGGTCAAGCGTCAGGGCTTCAGCGATCGCCAGATTGCCTTCGCCACCAAGACTACTGAAGATCAGGTTCGGGCCTATCGCTTGAGGGCAGGGATCAAGCCCGTCTACAAAATGGTAGATACCTGTGCCGCTGAATTTGAGTCCACAACCCCTTACTACTACTCCACCTACTGGGAGGAGGACGAGATTTTGTTTTCCGACCGTCCTAAGGTGATGATTCTGGGGGGTGGCCCTAACCGGATTGGCCAGGGGATTGAGTTTGACTACTGCTGTTGCCATGCTTCCTATGCCTTGCGGGCCGACGGCTATGAAACCATCATGGTCAATTCCAATCCGGAAACCGTCTCCACCGACTATGACACCAGCGATCGCCTCTACTTCGAGCCCCTGACCCAAGAAGATGTCCTGAATATCATTGAGGCGGAGCGGCCCCAGGGGATTATCGTCCAGTTTGGGGGGCAAACTCCCTTAAAGCTGGCTCTTCCTCTGCAAAAGGCTCTAGATGCTCAAACTGACCTGCCAACCCGAATCTGGGGGACTTCTCCAGATTCGATTGATGCCGCTGAAGATCGGGAGCGATTTGAGAAAATCCTGCGGGAACTCGAGATTCAACAGGCCCCCAATGGTCTGGCCCGGAGTTTTGAGGAGTCCTTGAAAATTGCTCAGCGGATTGGCTATCCGGTGGTGGTGCGGCCCTCCTACGTGCTAGGGGGTCGAGCCATGGAAATTGTTTACTCCGATGAAGATCTGGAGCGCTACATGACCTTTGCGGTGCAGGTGGAGCCCGATCATCCGATCCTGGTGGATAAGTTTCTTGAAAATGCCATTGAGGTCGATGTTGATGCCGTTGCCGATCAGGGCGGCAATGTGGTGATTGGGGGAATTATGGAACATATCGAAGAAGCCGGCATCCATTCTGGAGACTCGGCTTGTAGCATTCCCTGTCAAACTTTACCGGCCGTTGCCCTGGAGACAATTCGCCGTCAGACCATTCAACTAGCCAAAGCCCTAAATGTGATTGGCCTGATGAATATTCAATTTGCCGTTCAGGGAGAGCAGGTGTTTATCCTAGAAGCCAATCCCCGAGCCTCCCGCACCGTTCCCTTTGTTTCCAAGGCCATTGGCATACCCCTTGCAAAAATGGCCTCGCGGGTCATGTCCGGCAAAACCTTGAGTGAGTTGGGTTTTACTGAAGAAAAGATTCCCCAGCATGTCTCGGTCAAGGAAGCGGTGCTGCCGTTTGCCAAGTTCCCGGGAACGGATGTGCTTTTGGGGCCAGAAATGCGCTCCACCGGAGAAGTTATGGGAATTGATACGGATTTTGGTCGGGCTTTTGCCAAGGCAGAACTGGCGGCGGGCCAGAAGTTGCCCCTAGCAGGTACCCTATTTGTCTCGACCAATGACCGGGACAAACTGGCCGTAGTTCCCGTAGTCAAAGACTTTATTGAACTGGGATTCAAGGTGATTGCAACGGTTGGAACCCGTCGAGTTCTGTGGGAAAATAGGGTTCGGGTTGAACTAGAACTCAAACTCCATGAAGGTCGCCCCAATATTCTAGACTCCATCAAGAATGGGAATGTTCAGTTGTGTATCAATACTCCCTCAGGGGAAGATGCCCGGGCCGATGGGATTTTGATTCGGCGCACGGCCCTGGCCTATAAAATTCCCCTGATCACCACGATTTCTGGCGCCAAGGCCACGGTTGCAGCAATTCGGGCTTTGCAGTCAGAGGAGTTGGCGGTTAAGGCGATTCAGGATTATTACTAGATCAGATCTGGGATTACCCACGGCCAACGGTCATAATCTCCTGTTGATTTAGGTAGGGCTTTGGCAATCGGGTAAGGATTGATTGCAGCATCTTTGCCCCCGATTTGAACCTGTAGGGGTTTCTCAACAATCATGAGATTGGGGTAGGGGTGTAGGTTGCGATCTTCAAATCTTAAGTTTCCAGGTTAGATAGCCAAGGATCTAAAAATCTCACCCAGGATTAACCTTACAACAACTGAAATGAGTCGAGAAAGGTATCAATCTGTCCGGGGAGTGTCCCTTGGGTCTTGGATACGGCTAAAACTACATAAAGGCGGGAATTTGCCCAATAGACCCGCAGTTTGGCTCGACCCTCAGAACCCTGAACTTCATATTCTTTACCGGGAAAGGAACCCAGGGTAATGGGTTCTTCTTTAAGAATTTGCTTCTGCGACCAATCCTCTAAAAAACCATCCACAAATGAACGATAGAGCTCATCGAGTTCATCAGGATTAAGTTCCGGGGGAGGACTGAGAAATCTTGCATAAAATACCCCATAGATTTTATCGGCCCCTTGATCGGCCAGATATAAATAAAAGACACTATCCGGATTTTCCTCAATCTCTTCCCTCGGGGTTCCTGGCATCAAAACCGAGAATTCCCCATCTTTTGGGATAAATCTCTGCCAGTTTTCCCCCAGATTGTCCTGCTCCCCGGCGGGGACTTGCACCAGTTCAGGTTCCGCTAAAAGGTTGGGGGAAGGAATTGGAGCGAACAGACTCACAAAAATTGCAACGGCGACTGTTTTAAGTCTGGCTCTAGAACTGATGCTAAAAATAAACTTGGGCATGGAGTTATTTAGACTGAACAGATTAATCACCAATTTTTCCAGGAGTGGTTTTTTAAGTTCAGGCTTCACCCTGCAACTTCTGGCCAATTTTGGGTTCTGCACCCTTGAGCAATCGCTCGATATTTGCCTGATGTCGCCAAAAAATATAGATCGCGGCAGCGATCGCAAAAACTTGATAGGGTAAAGGCTGACCCCCAAGCACCATCAAACCGACAATGCCAAGGGCGGCTACCAAAGAACTAAGAGAAACAATTCGGGAAATCCCCAGCATCAGGAGAAAAATTCCCAGGGTTGCCAGGGCCAGAATCCAATTTAAGCCAAATAGTACCCCCAGACCCGTTGCCACCGCTTTTCCCCCCTTAAACCCAATCCAGATCGATTTGGTATGACCGATTAAGGCCGTTAGTCCCGCCAGGGTCGCAATCCAATTGGCCCAAATTTCAGGATGGATCGAAGCTGAGGCGGCCAGAGTTTGAGTCCAGGGTAAGGCATAAACCCGATAAATCAGCAGCACGGATGCCGTTCCTTTGAACAGATCAATCATCAGCACTAGAACGGCTGGAACCTTGCCACAACTTCTTAAAACATTCGTAGCGCCAGTTGATCCCGATCCCTGTTCCCGTAGGTCAATTCCATAGAATCCCCGGGCAATCCAGTACCCCGGCGCTAGAGCCCCCAGAAGGTAGGCCCCAAGCAATAACGCGCCATTCAATAGTAGCCAGTACGTCATGAATCAGATCCAACGCTCTACATTCGTTTAGTCTACCAGCAAGCGCGTTTAGCGTCGTACTATGGTAGTGATTCAACGTTTCTTAAGAAAATCTTTACACTAAAAAAATGAAAGCCATTACTCTACTCGGATCAACCGGATCGATTGGCACCCAAACCCTAGATATCGTAGCCCACCATCCTGATCAATTCAGAATTGTCGGCCTGGCTGCCGGGCGGAACGTGACCCTATTGGCCGGACAAATTCGCCAGTTTCAGCCTCAAATTGTGGCCATTTGTGATGAGGAAAAATTACCAGAACTTCGGTCGGCGATCGCTGGTGTTGATCCTCAGCCGATTCTTTTAGGGGGAGAAGCCGGGGTAGTGGAAGTGGCTCGCTACGGGGATGCCGAAGCAGTGGTCACTGGAATTGTGGGCTGTGCTGGATTGCTGCCGACCCTAGCCGCCATCAAGGCTGGAAAAGACATTGCCCTGGCCAACAAAGAGACCTTGATCGCCGGGGGGCCAGTAGTAAATCCCTTAATTCAGGAGTATGGGGTCAAGCTCCTACCGGCGGATTCAGAGCACTCGGCCATTTTTCAATGTCTCCAGGGAGTGCCTCAGGGGGGATTGCGCCGGATTATGCTCACGGCATCCGGGGGCGCGTTTCGGGATTGGCCCATAGAAAAACTGGCAGAGGTCAAAGTCGCAGATGCGATCAAACACCCCAACTGGTCAATGGGCCGCAAAATTACCGTAGACTCCGCCACCATGATGAATAAGGGCCTAGAAGTGATTGAAGCTCATTTTCTGTTTGGTCTGGACTATGACAATATCGATATTGTGATTCATCCCCAGAGCATTATCCATTCCCTAATTGAGTTGCAGGATACTTCGGTGCTAGCCCAGTTGGGCTGGCCCGATATGCGCTTGCCCCTACTCTATGCCCTGTCCTGGCCCGAACGGATCTATACCGATTGGGAACCTCTAGACCTGGTTAAAGCCGGGAATTTAACCTTCAAGGCCCCCGATGATCGCAAGTATCCCTGTATGCAGTTGGCCTACGGGGCCGGACGGGCGGGGGGTTCGATGCCTGCGGTGTTGAATGCGGCGAATGAACAGGCCGTGGCCCTCTTTTTAGCAGAGAAAATCCAATTTCTAGAGATTCCTCAGTTGATTGAGCAGGTGTGCGATCGCCATCAGGTAGACAACTGTTCTCAGCCTGCCCTAGAGGATATTATACATGCCGATCAATGGGCCAGACAGGAAGTCACACGGTTGTCTCAGTTGGCTCGACCAATTGCAGTGTAAAGTTCACTAGATTTCCAGATAAAATCCTAGGTAAAATAGAGAGTAAACTAAAGATCAGTATTATATCGACGGATTCGTCGCTGCATTCATGTTAAGTTGGCCAATTGATCCAGGGATTTATGGGTTGTTGCTATTCCTGCACTGCTTAATAGGCAGTGTGGCAGCGTTGATTGCTAAGCGTCGAGGTTATGACTACAGGCTATGGCTATTTCTGGGATTGTTGGGGGGGACGGCGGCGTTTGTGGTTTCTCTGATTCTCAAGCCCAGGGCAGTCTCAGCCCAGGATTAGCCAGGATTGACAACCAATCCCTAGATGCTTGATCTTGGAGAAAATGTTCAGGAACATCTACAGGAATATCAAATCAAATCAGATAAAAATTCTGTGATGCAGGCATTTTGCCTGCTGAGAAACAGCCTGGCTATTCCACTCAGGACTAGGTGGCTGAGGATCAGTGGCTATTTCACCCCTATCTGCTGATCCTCAGGGGCAACTTTAGAGAGATCTCTAGAGAATTTCCAGGGAAATGTTGACAGGGCTACTGTTTTTCGCTAAATTAATAAAAGTGAAAACAATTGTGCCCCCATCGTCTAGAGGCCTAGGACACCTCCCTTTCACGGAGGCGACAGGGATTCGAATTCCCTTGGGGGTATTTAAAATTTCTAAACAGAATTCTAGCCAAAATTTTTAACCGCAAATTTTAGCCAAAAGTCTTAACCGGATTTATATAAGAGTTAACGGTAGAGTTTTATCAAGGCTTATAGAACTCAAGGTTATGCATTCTAGCTCTAGAGCTCTGGGCTGATAATTATTTCTTCAAAGATAACTTTCTTATCAGCAATATTATATTTTGAAGCTCCCAGATAATCTCGTCAGGCTATCGGTTCAGAGTGGCAGTAGGTTTCAGGTTATGATCAGCCATTGATTCCTTTCAGCTATTCTTAAAAAAGATAAATTTCTAACAGGAAATTGCATCGTCTTTTACAGCGATTTGTAATCTCGTAAGTTATGGATTTGGGAATGGATGGCGCAATGTGCCATCCATTCTTATACTCTAGTAAGTAGCTAGGCACAATTAATTAGAAGATACATGTAGGGGGTTGAAGGGCAAAGCCCCAGACCCCCTTCTGTTTGATAATTAATTACAACCATCTACTTAGCACGAGAAACACTATATAATATTTCCT
>JAAURB010000144.1 GCA_012033335.1 Oscillatoriales cyanobacterium RM2_1_1 | reverse complement strand
CAGTAGCGGTTTGACAATATTTGGGAAGGACAGTACCATTAGTTCACTATTTTTTGATTATTAGGAGGCAGAATACTACTTTCTGCCTCCTTTTTTTGTGTCTTAAGCTTTCTTTCAACACTTCTGCGGGTAATGGTGTAGGTAAGTCGATCTGTAAACCATAACTCTATAACACTCATCCCAATAGCTGGCACTGGCGTGTTCTGCATTGTGGAGAGCATGGAGTTTTGTAACGATCTATACATCTTTTTGTTCTCCCATAGAAAGTCATATTCTAGTATGTGCTTTATAGATTTTTGTAAGAGTTTCTTCCTTATTTGCTAAGTTATCAACGTTCTCCACAACAAAACATAAAGGCTTGTAATAAGCTACAAATCTTACAAATTCCTTGTATAAAAAATTTCTATGGTCAGATTCTATATCTCTACCCAGTTTCCTCATCTTTCCAATACCAACCCGTGAGAAAACTTGGCAGGGTGGCCCACCCACTAAAATATCTATTTCACCAGGATTTAAGCCTAACTGATCTAGACTACGAAGACCACGGATATCTTGAGGTGGTAGCTTCAGCTTGGCAGTGGGAAAGTTTTTATGATGAGTATTGATCGCATGGCAATTCTGATCAAGTCCACCTAAAATCTGACATCCAGCATTCTTGAACCCTAAACTCATCCCCCCCGCACCACAAAAAATATCAAGTACGGTAGGCTTGATTTTTCCTCGATCATCTGCATTGTTCGATCAATTCACCTTGCGGGGTCTTTTAAATGATACACGAGAACCCTCAGGCTTTAGCCTCCGTAGTTGCCTTGCCAATCAAGGTAGCATACTATTCTAGCCAGATAGATTCCCAGGATGGCATCCAGATTACGACTGGAGAAAAAGACAGATGTTGACTTAGTCAGTAGTTTTCAAACCACTGTCCCAACATATAACCTAGAGCAGCCTAACAAGCGGAAGAGCAACCTTGGCAGAATTTTGATTCTAGAATTTTAATTATGGTTCTGGCCATAACAATAAACCCTAACTAGAGCTTCTGAATCAGGATGGGGGCAGATTGATGACGTTGAGGGGCGGCGGCATCTTCTACCGTGATCGCCACCGCTTTCACTAACTCCGGGGCTTGAAAAGCACTGGGCAAGATGATCGGTTGAGTTTGATTGCCCTCAGGAGACACGGTGAATACCTCAGTCAAAATTGCATTTTTTGGATCAGTGGTGAAAGGGGCATCTGGCGCTAACACAGTCCACAACACATAAACTTTTCCAGGCTCCAAAGGAGGTAGATTGTCAATTTTGAGGGTGCCTCTTAAGGTATCCGGGTTAACCTGCAATACCACTTTAGAGGTAGGGGCAACATTGGCAGTCGGTTGGAGGGAGAAGACTAGAGGTTCGGACTGGAGGCGGGCTTGCTGGATTCGCAGCGATCGCCACATGACATAGTTACTCAGACTCAAACCGGCAATCAGCAAAGCGGCCAGGGTTCCAAGCACTTTTAACCATCGAGGCAACGCCCCAATTGACAGGGAGGCTAAGTCGGGGTTAATTGATTGAGCCCCTTGTAGATCAACTCGATCCAGGGCTTGAGTCCCAGTTGCGGCATTCATGATCCCTGTCCGTAACTGCGGTGAGGGTTGGATCTCTTCAGGGGCGTAGGCTGCTTCGAGGGCAAACTGCATTTGATCAATCGCTTGCAGGATCTCAGCATCTTCCAGGAGTCCTTCCATTACGGTGGCTTCCTCGTCGTTGAGGTCATTGAGGACATATCCAGCGATCAAGAGCTGAAGTTGTTCTGGTGTCATTGACTGATTCATATCACTCACCCTCCAGCTTATCTTGTAAGCTCTGCCGCAGTTTCAGCAAGCCCCGTCGCGCCCAACTTTTGACTGTTCCCAGGGGAGCTCCGAGTTGTTCAGCGATTTCAGTCTGGCTCAACCCATTGCGATAAGCTAAATGTAAAACTTGCCGTTGGTTTTCTGAAAGCTGTGCTAAGGCATTGCGGACTTCCTCTGTGGATTCTGCTCGATCAAGGGCTTCTGTAGGAGTTTCCATAGATTCCGAATGTTGCCCAAGATGGCTGGTCTGAAGAATATTTTGCTGTCGTTGCCGCGATCGCATCAGGTCAATACTCCGCGATCGCACCAGAACAGCCAGAAAGGTTCTCAAAGAGCCCCGTTTAGGATCGTAAGTCAACTGAGCCAGACGCAAAAAAATTCCCTGGGCGAGATCTTCAGCATCCTGGGTATTTCTTGTGGTTTTGAGGGCAATTGAATAGACCAAACCCACATGGCGATCATAGAGAGTTCCCAGGGCTGCCATCTGACCTTGTTGCAATGCCTGCCATAGCTCGATATCCGATGGACGGTTTTCTGAAGCTACGGCTCCCCTTGAGGTTTCAAATCCTTCACTATCCATATTGGTAGACTGTTCGGGCAGGACTTTATGACTGATGATAGTCTAGAGATCGGAACCACAATGCGGAAACCTTATCACATTAGAGAGTTGAGTTGTAGCTGTCGTCACAGAAATTGGAATGGGACTAAAAGGGACTATTTTTGCAGGGGTGTAATCCCTGTGAAATGGTTTAAAAATGCCCTGAATGTCATCCCTAAAGCTACAACCGCCAGATTAGGGTAGGTCGAGACAGTGGTGACCCACTGAGAATCCTATAGAAACCATCTTGTAGAAACCTTGTAGAAATAGGGCGAGCTGATTCCAGCTCCCATGTCCCAAGCACCTGCTATGCACCGAAACTGATTCAATCCGTTCGTAATCCGTTCGTAATCCGTTCGGAGTTTATCAGCGGGGTGAAGCCAGCTACGCAACACTTCACCCACCCCGCAAAAATCGACGTTACTTGATTCTGATCCCTGATTTTGATCCCTTAAGACCCGCTATGCACCGAAATTAATGTAATATTCATATCATTCACATCAGGACAGCACGAATGCATCCGGAGTAAGAGCCGTAGCCTCAACTCCCATAATCACAGCCAATCGTTCACTACCAGACTGAATCAAAGTGCCATTGGCAGAAGCCGTCAGGGTCAGGTCTGCAAAGGTGAGACCCCCCGTCAGACCAATGAAATCAATCCCGACTTCGAAGTCCATAATTCTGTCAGTCCCTTCCCCAAGGGCTAGAACAAAAGTGTCAGACCCGGCTCCGTCCATCCCGGTACCGCCCCAGAGCTGATCATTACCCAAACCTCCCCGAATCAAGTCATCTCCCTCGTCTCCCCAAATGCGATCGTTGCCGTCACCGCCGAAGAGCATATCGTTCCCCGCTTTACCTCCGATCCGATCCTCTCCAGCCCCGCCCATAATTGTGTCATTGCCACCGGGTTCACCGATCTGAGCGTCTCGGGTATTGCGATCGCCCCGCAGCAGATCATTTCCCGTTCCTCCGGTGATCGAGTCATCTCCCAAGCCTCCAGCTACCGTGTCATTGCCTGCACCCCCAGCCAGAGAATCATTGCCATCGGTGCCGACAACTTCATTGTCATTCACCAGATCAGACAAAATGGTCAGCCCCTGGAAGTTCTGACTGGGATCTGACCCGATCATCCCCAGGCTGGTTGCCATTCCGGTAGCCAGGTCAATACTGTACAGAGTGGAGTTTGTGATGGCAAAGGCCATATTCATTCCGGTGGCTGATGTCAGAATATCAAGGCCCCCCAGGGTATCAAAATTAATGCCCAGATCCCCAATGGTCATCAGGGTGCCGTCATTGGCGGGGTCTTGCAATACCAGATCATTCAGCAGGGTGTCAATACCAAACAGTTTCGTGGCGGTCGCCCCGGAAAATGAGTTGAGATAGGCGGCGGAGGTTAGGTTGGGATTGACTGTCTCATTCACATCCCCTTTGTCTTTGACAAAAGCTACGGTGCCATCGTTGAGGACTTCCCCAGTATCGACATTAATCCGAAAGTTCTGGTCATTGTCTCCCACCAACCGCAGGCGATCCGGAACCGGGTTGAAGTCAAACCCGGAAATTGTTCCTCCGGCAAAAGGCATATTCAAGGAACTGACAAAGGTGGCTGCACCGCTATTGGGATCGACGGTGTAAATCTTATTGGCGGTGGTCAGGCCATAGATCAAGTCATTGGCAGGCCGAACATCAATCCCTAGCAATATCCCATCTAAACCTGTAATTGGCGTGGACGAGATCTGGGCAAGATTGTCAGGACTAAAAGAGACCAGGGTATTATCGTCGGTCAGGGCAAAAAATTTGGGACGTGTTGAAGTTTGGTTTTCCATGAGTGTAAGTTTTCCTGATTTTTCCGTGGATGATCGAGGACTCAGATAGGGCTGAGACCCGGTGACTGAGCAATACTGGGCAGCAACCCACCTTGCATCGCAGACATAATCAGTACGTCCAGTTCATGCGATCGGATGCAGTGTTTTGGGTCGTAGGCGGAAATTTTTTAATTTCCTGGAGTAATTCCTGGCAATAGGGAAGTTTGGGTTAGCAGGATCTTTGCCTGGGCAGTTACACTGGTTTATGGCTACCGGTTAAGGCAAACGATGATGCAACCTGTTGAATCGAAACATTTTGAATCAAAACACTTTGAATTTGAAGCGGATTTTGTCAAGTCTCTGCGATGTATCCCCATGGGTGTTCGCTACAAGCTCGACATCGTAG
This sequence comes from Oscillatoriales cyanobacterium RM2_1_1, assembly GCA_012033335.1. Lineage (GTDB taxonomy): Bacteria > Cyanobacteriota > Cyanobacteriia > Cyanobacteriales > Microcoleaceae > JBHJGO01. Next base: position 3,311 of record JAAURB010000144.1, on the reverse strand, counting down.
GCATCAAGCTCAAATTGGAACATTGGCATCAGTTCAGCTATAAGCTTCGTCAAACCTTAGTAGAAGCCCATGTAGAAGAGCCCGAATCCATCGCCCACTATCGGACTTTGCTGGAAGATGCCGTCAAGCACCACAGCTCGGTGCCCTTAAAAGAGTTACCGATTGATCCCAATCCTCCCTGGAACATTGCGGTAGACATTCCCGATAGCGTTCAACAAAAGGCAGCGGAATTAAACGTTGCAATCACCCTGGAGGACTGGAAGAGTCTCTCTCCCCTAGAGCGGTTTGCGTTGATCAAACTTAGTCGTCCCAGCATGAGAATCACAATTTTTTGCCTGCATTAAAGGAATTTGGGATTATTCCTGACTAGTCAATCAACCCTTTAGGGGGATTAATCTCAATCCGTTTGCGGTCAAAATCCACCACTGGGACAATCTCTTCTACAAATGGAATCAATACTGTTTTCTTGCGAGTTCGCCTGCGATTGGCTCTCTGGTCAGCTTTAAGCTTTTTGAGGGGAATCGTTTGAGTTGGGGGGGGTGAATTGGAGTCCCCTCTATCCAATGCCGGGGAGCTTAAACCCGTTTGAAAATGCTCTGCAGCCGCTGAGGTTTCTGCTGCAATTGGGTTCGGATCTAGTTCTAGATTCTGATCTGAAGCTTGAGAGTCTAGAGTTGGCATCTCCAAATCTTGAGCCTGCAAATCTTGAACATTTGCAGATTGAACCTCCAAATTCTCAATCCCTAACTCTTGAGCGTTCAGAGCTTGAGTATTCAGAGCTTGAAGATTTACCGCTTGAACCCCTAACTCCTGAATGTCTGAATCCTGAATCCCTAAATTCTGAATATTCACATCCTGCACATTCATATCCTGAAATTCAGTTGATGGTAGAGTTCTACCTCCAGCAAGTCATTGCCGGCGGGAATCACATTGATAATGGTGCCGATCACCTCCCCAGTCAACTGATTCAAAACCTCCAAACCAAATAAATCCGCAATATAAAATTCACCCGCTTCTAAATGGGGGCGATCGCGCTCTGTGATGAGCAGTTGGCTTCCCCGCAGGGCTTCAGCCTGATTGCGGTTTGCGATGCCCGCCAGTTCAATCACAAAAATGGTTCGCCCAGGGATACAGCGCCCTCGAATCAACTCCACAGGCTCAGGTTCAGCTTGTCCAGGTTGCCGCATCCAGCGCTGCCCCGGCTTTAAAAAACGCTCCGGGAAGTCAGTGTTGGGCTGAACCCTCAACTCTCCCCGCAATCCCTGGGGGGCAACAATTCGACCAATCTCAATCCAGTCAGGCATGGTATGATTTGTAGGTTTTAGCATTCACGAACGGGCAAACTTTTGGGATGTTACCCTGGGGTTCTTCGTCTCGATTGATCCGGGCATATTTTCAGCTATGAATATTACAATTCTATCGACTTTTGTTCTCGTCTTTTTGCAAACTCACTTTCTGCAAACTCACTTACTCCCAGTTCAATTCTCCAGCTTGCCCAGAGGTATCACTCCTCAGGGTCAAATTCAGGCTATCCCAGGGGGTGAAACTCCCGTCATCAGTAATGAAACTCAAAAGTATATTGAGACTGAAGTTCAAAAAGCGTTTCAGGCTACATTAATAGTTCTTAGTATGCTGCTGATTCTATTGATTTTATTGCCGACTATTGCGGCGATCGCCACCTGGTTTCTCCTGGATAAATTGGCTCGAAAGTCAGTCTGGGCAGAGCAAGAAATTGAGAGCTTGAGTACGGATATGATCTTTCAATTGGAGACTTTGCTGGAGGAAGCCAAAACCCTGATCCAAGCTGCCCAAAATGTATCTGATTATTCAGGCCAGTTTCTAAATCAATCTTCAAATCAGTCTATTTCGGCTACAGATGAAGATACTGTGAATACGATAGCAATCATTCTAGAATCCGATCAGCAGGGGGAAATTCTATTTCTAAATGGCGCTGCTCCAAATGGCGCTGCTCTCAATGGCAATCAAGCGATTGAACCAGAAATTAAAGAATCAGGTATTAGAGAACCAGAAATTGAATTAGACATTCAAGACGCAGGAATTGAAGCGCCAAAAATTGAAGCATTAGGAACCGAACAAGCCACAATCAAACAGATTGTAAACAATTCTCAAACTGATTCATTGCAATTGGCGAAACAATATGCCAACCAAGCAGAACAATTATTTTTATCTCATCAGCTAGAATCCGCTATTAATGCCTATGACCAAGCCGTTCAGCTCGACTCAAAAATTGCGGAAGTGTGGAATAATCGGGGGGTCGTATTAATTAAACTGCAACGGTATCAAGCGGCGATCGCTCCTACGAAAAAGCCATTCAGTGTCGCCGAGATTACGCCGATGCTTGGAATAATCGCGGCGTTGCCCTGGGAAAAATACAATACCATGAAGCAGCCCTGGCTTCCTATGAACAGGCTATTCAAATCCGCTCTGACTATATTGATGCCTGGAATAATAAAGGGTTTGTCCTGACTCAACTAAAACAGTATCAAGAGGCTTTGAGCGCTTATCAACAAGCAGTTCGACTGAACCCAAATTTTTATTTGACATGGTACAATCAAGCTCGATGTTATGCTCTCCAGGGACAAAAAGATCAAACCCTTGCCAGTCTGCATCGGGCGATTCAACTAAACCCTGAAACTGTACAATCTTTAGCCCAAAATGAATCAGACTTTTCAGAACTGTATCAAGAAGAGCAATTTCAACACCTGCTTTGTAATTCAGCCAAGCCTTAAGATAAACTATTTGAAAGTTACTGGAAAGTTACTTGAAGGTGACTGAAAACTTACCTGGAATTAAAAAATCTATGATTTCTGAGCATTGGGTTGATTCTAGCCCGGTTTCAGAACGGCTAATCAGTTTTGTAACCCTCAAAGAACAATTGCAAGAACAACAGTCTAAATCTCACGTCAACCAGGAAATTAATCAAGGAATTTACTGGATCAGCCCATTGATTGATTCGGGAATTTTAGCGGCGACGTTAGTGTCTGTAGCTGGCATCAGTTTTCTAATGATCTTGTGTTTTAAACTTGTCCAGCGATCGCAAGCCTGCCATCACAGAATTACCTCCCATAAAAAAGACACTGTCATACAACTAAAAACCCTGACTTCACAAGCCCAGGCAACCCTTGATCAGTTGCATCAGACGCTGCAAAAAATTGAGAACAGAAAACATTAGAAATTGGGTGAGACTTTTCAACTCTAATCTTGTGGTAAGTAGATGGTTGTAATTAATTATCAAATAGAAGGGGGGGTCTGGGGCTTTTGCCCCAGGAAGGGGGCAGCGCCCCCTTCAA
>JAAURB010000143.1 GCA_012033335.1 Oscillatoriales cyanobacterium RM2_1_1 | reverse complement strand
GTAGCTAGGCACAATTAATCAGAAGATACATGTAGAGGGTTGAAGGGGGCGCTGCCTTCCTGGGGCAAAGCCCCAGACCCCCTTCTATTTGATAATTAATTACAACCATCTACTTATTTAGAAGTTTTGGATCTGACATAACCAAAAAATTTCAGGGGGACTGGCTCCCTGAAATTATTCCGTTGCTAGAAAAGCTGAGATTTATCAGATCAATCTCAGATCAATCCTTAAGCTATCCTACGGTTGCTGCAGCCGCCAAAGCCGTCTTGAGCAAATCAACTTTATCGGTTACCTCCCAGGGTAGATCCAGATCGGGGCGACCAAAATGGCCATAGGAAGCCACATCCTGAAAGAACCGCCCTCCCCGTTTGATTGGGAGATTTTGCAAGTCAAAGGCTTGAATCATTCCTGCCGGGCGCAATTCAAAGTTTTTCAGGACAACATCCATCAATTTCTCCTCATCCACTTTGCCGGTGCCAAAGGTATCAACATTGAGACTCACCGGTCGAGCGACCCCGATGGCATAACTCACCTGAACTTCGCAACGTTCGGCTAATCCCGCCGCCACAATGTTTTTGGCGATATATCTACAGGCATAGGCAGCGGTGCGATCCACTTTAGTTGGATCTTTTCCAGAGAACGCCCCTCCACCATGGCGAGCATAGCCCCCATAGGTATCTACGATGATCTTACGGCCGGTCAACCCGGCATCTCCCTGGGGCCCACCAATCACAAATTTGCCCGTAGGATTGACTAAAAACCGGGTATTATCATCGGGCTTGATATCAATATCCTCGAATACAGGTTGTACTACCTCGATCCATAGATCCTGCTTGATTTGAGCTTGAATCGAGGTGGAGTCAGCCATCCCATTGATGACGGCGGCGTGCTGGGTCGAGATCAGAATCGTATCAATGCCAACGGGGCGATCGCCCTGATAAGCGACAGTGACCTGGGTCTTGCCATCGGGGCGCAGATAGGGCAACTTCCCATTTTTGCGAACCACAGAAAGCTGCAGTGAAATGCGGTGGGCCAGACTGATGGGCAGGGGCATTAACTCTGGGGTTTCATTGCAGGCATAGCCAAACATCAAGCCCTGATCTCCAGCACCAATCGCATCAAGCTCCTCTTCACTCAGGGATTCCCGGCTTTCATGGGCCTGATCAACCCCCTGGGCAATATCGGGGGACTGTCGATCCAGGGCAATCAGCACCGAACAACTGTCAGCCGAAAAGCCATTCTCAGAATGAATATAACCAATTTCAGTGATTTTCTTCCGCGTCAGGTCAATAAAGTTCACCTGGGCTTGAGTTGTAATTTCTCCCGTAATCAGAACCAGACCAGTATTGACAACCACTTCGGCAGCAACACGACTTTTAGGATCCTGGGTTAACAGGGCATCGAGGATGGTATCTGAGATTTGATCACAGATTTTATCTGGATGACCCTCAGTAACGGATTCAGATGTAAATAAGTAGCGACGAGACAAGATTAAGATCCTCCTTTATTTCAAGCTTAGCCACAAAGGACTTGAGCCAGGGCCGATTATCAAATTTCACTCATCATTCGGCAATTTTCTACCTGAGTCAACTCATTCCCTGATAACCTGATTAACCTTTTTTATCAGTAGAACAAGAAGACTGTAAAGCTAATCGAGCATTACAGTTCCCAGCCTTACCAGGGATGACAGCTCCACAAGAGTATGAGGCGTAAAACATCTAGCATCTGGAAATAACTTGAATTTGAGTCAGGTGTTGAATCACAACATCAGCAAACTTCAAAAGTTGAGGGATATTTCCCTGACGAGCAATCCCAACACATCCTGCCGCACCCGCATCTCTGGCCATCTGCATATCAACGCTAGCATCCCCAATCATTATTGTAGTGGCAGGAGAAACACCCAATCCCTGACAGGCCTGATAAAACAGCCGAGGATCTGGCTTGCTGGGGCCAGTATCGACCCCCATGGCTAATTGTAAATAGGGTGCTAGATCATAACGGTTGATCAAACCCTGGACTGAATCTGAGGAAGCCGCCGAAAGAATTCCTAGCTTAAGATTAAACGCTGACAGGGACTTGAGAACGGGTAAGCAATCTTCAAACAGCGGAGCTGGAGATAGAGCTTGCAATTCACGGTCAGCGATCGCAAAGGTGTGGCGCACGAGCTGGAGTGCCTCGGGCCAATCCCAACCCATTTTAGCCAGATGATTAACGGCAGCAATCTCATTTTCCTGACGACTGCCCACCGCCATCAACCCTGCCGGATCAAGCCCCCCTGGGGTAATGCCAAATTCCTTCAATAATAGCTCCCCAATCCCAGGGGCATAGCTATCTAATAACCGCGATCGCGCCTGACCTGAAATTGTCAGCTTCACTCGGGAATCTTCCAAGGTTCCATCTTTATCAAATAGAACGGCTAGAATGTTCTTGAACAGAACTCGATCAACTTCTAACGTTGCCAATTGCTCTAGACTTTATCTTACATTTATCTAATTTTCCACTTTAGCAGTCTAAGTTTTCCCTCTATCTAGTTCTCTACAACCCGTAGACGTTGAGTCACCAGGGTAATACCCCCACGGCGGATTAGAACTGCTGAAATCCAATTGGTTTGAGGGTTTTGGGGAGCTGTACCCACTTTGAATAGACCTCCCGATGCCAAAAACTCCAACTGAAATGGAGAGGGGGCAAAATAGCCCCGGGTTCTAACGGGCTCCTCCAGGGCAGTCCCCAATAAAACTTCATCTCCCAGGGGTTCCTCGACGATGGCATCTACATTAAAATCTCCCCCGACTTTCACCTCTTCTGGAACGTTAAACGTTACGGTAGGGGGCTGATCCCCAGCTCTGACTTGAGTCGCTTCGGCTAGAATTTCTTGTTGAACAATTTTTTGATCTTCAATCCGCTGCTTTGAGGTGATACTTGAGGTCAGCTTGAATTCCCGTCCGCCAATGTCCTGGGTGGCAGAAATCTGAGTTACGGTTGTGGCGATCAATTCTGAGCCCTCTTGTTCCCAGGATTGCAATTGAGTCTGATAATCAATTCCTGTATAGTTTTGCCAGAATTGTGTCAGGGCTTGCTCTAACCCCTGGTGATTGAGCCCATCGGAATTGGTAAAGTCGGGGCTGTAGGATGCCATCACCGTTTGAATATCCTGGCGATCGGCGGCTGTTTCAATGTCCTGAATCAGATTGACTAGCTCTGCGGGTGGAGGTGTTGTGGGTACTTCCGCTGCATGAACTGGCGTTTCCTGAAGCCCATCAATTCCCCAGAATAGGGAAGAGGTCAACACTGAAACGGACACACCAATAAGCTGACGATGCCAAGCAGGGAAAAAGTCATGGATTGAGATTTTTTTGACCATTACTATTTGACCATTACTATGTTTATGGTATCGTAGAGATTACATTCTGAAACAGCTAGAACGCTGAAATTAGCCTGAAATCAGACTTGAGTGGATGAATAAGAGACTTAACCATTGATTTTAGCGATCAAGTTTAGTGATATCAAGTTTAGCGATTTAATATCCGCGATTCAGTCATCAATGAAGGCATCAGCTCACCCACCAAAACGACTGTTAGTAGCGGCTAGTGGCACTGGAGGACATCTGTTTCCGGCGATCGCCACCGCCGAGTATCTTGACCATTATCAGATTGAATGGCTTGGGGTTCCTGAGCGTTTAGAAAACCATCTGGTTCCCCAGCACTATCCCCTACACATCGTGGATGTAGAAGGATTTCAGCAGAAAGGTCTCGCGAACCTGGGGGTCTTAGCTGGACTGATCCATGGGGTCTGGCAAGTCCGACAAATTCTGCAACGGGGTCAGTTTCAAGGGGTATTCACTACCGGGGGCTACATTTCGGCTCCAGCTATTCTAGCAGCCCGATGGCTAGGCTTACCCGTAATCCTCCACGAATCCAATGTTCTACCGGGCAAAGTGACCAAGTTTCTGAGTCGCTGGTGTGACATCGTGGCCCTGGGGTTTTCCGCCACCGCCCAATACTTGCCCCATGCGCGTAAAACCGTAACAGTGGGGACTCCTGTCCGGGCAGATTTTTTGTCTGAGGTTCCAGCTTTGCCCTTGCCAATCCCCGCCGATGCTGCCGTAATTGTGGTGGTTGGGGGTAGCCAGGGGGCCGTTTCCGTCAATCAACTGGTTCGGCAGGCTGCACCACAATGGTTCGAGCAGGGAGCCTGGGTTGTTCACCTGACGGGAACTCATGATCCTGACAGGGATACGTTAAAGCATCCTCAGTATTTAGAAATGGCCTTTTTTGATCAGATGGCAGCCCTATTCAGGCGCGCTGATCTGGTGATCAGTCGTTCTGGTGCAGGAACCCTGACCGAATTAGCCATGACCCACACCCCATCCATTTTGATTCCCTATCCCTACGCGGCGGAGGATCATCAAACTTACAATGCCAGGGCTTTTACTGACGTTGGAGCGGCAGTTTTATTGCCTCAGGACGGATTAACGGCTGAGCTATTGGCTGATAAAGTGTTGTACTTGTTCCAGGCTCCGGAATATCTGGAGCAAATGGCTCAGGCAGCAGGTTCTTTAGCCGTCGTTGATAGTGCGATACAATTGGCCAATTTGATTCAGCAAACTATCTAATCTTGCTAGATGAATCCTGTTAGATCACCCCAAGATTCTCATTCCAAGCTTGATCGAGATTCATAATCCTGCTGCGTGCTGGAGTCCAGGATTGAAAATCGCTGTATCAGCCTGTGATCTTTATCACTAGGGCTTTTGTCCAGGATCACAACTTAGTTGGACTTGACTCATTTCGGGTTCCTGTAAAGTAAGGGAGGATTATGGAAATCATTAAGCCTATCGAGGGTGTGCGTATGCGATTCCTAACTTCAGCTACCGCAGCATTTCTGGTGATGGGCAGTCTGGGCGCTCCAGTACTTGCCGAAAATTCCGCACACGTCAAACAGTTACTTGAGACCAAAAGTTGTACAGGTTGTGATCTCAGAGGCGCTCAGCTTGCTGGGATTAATCTCCAGGGGGTAAATCTAGAGTCAGCCAACTTAAGTGGGGCAAACCTGGCCGGGGCCAATTTGAATGAGGCCAATCTGGTTCGAGCCGTTTTAGTGGAGGCCAATCTGACCCGCAGTAGTCTGGTGGCAGCGAAGCTCCATGGGGCAAACCTGGCTGGGGCCAATTTGAATGAAGCCAATTTGAGTTTGGCTGGCTTGGTGATTGCAAATCTGAGCCATGCAAACTTGAGTCACGCAAATTTGATTGGTGCAAATATGGAGAGTGCAAATCTGACGGGGGCAAACCTCAAAGACGCTCAACAATCCATCCGAATGTTGGGTCAGGTTAAGTTACAGGAAGGTAGCTTAGAGGGGTTTGATGTGAGTGGCGTTAATCTCCGGGATGCAAACTTGACTGATGCAAACCTCAGCGGTGCAAATCTGAGTGCTTCTGATCTAGCGGGGGCTCAGATTGAAAACACTAATTTTCATCAAGCTAACCTGACTGATACCCGACGTTAATTGACTCTGAAATTGAATCTGATTGATTGAAGCGGAACCAATTGAAGCGGATTAGTGAATGATCTTGCCGTAATTTCTAGCTTCTAGCTCCCCTGAATTTCCTGGACATCTCTTTTCTGGAAGCTCAGGGGATTATTTATGGAAAGTCAATCGGGCACTGAGGGCTTTTCAGGGTTTGAAGGAGTACCCAGGGACTCTGTCTCCGTTTTGACCAGGACTTGATACTGCTGCTGACTCGCGACTAATCCAGCGGCGATCGCTTCTTTTAGCCGCCCCAGGGTATCATCCCAATTACGATTGCTGGACTGAGACATCCGACCCACCTGCATTTGCAACGTTGTAGACAAATCCTCAGCTAGCTCTGGCAAAGCATCGGCAGACTTCTTGAGAAGCTGGCGAGTTTCCTTGCCATTCTTAGGGGCAATCAGCAGACCCAAAACCGTTCCGACGGCTGAACCCAAAAAAAGGCCAGTAAAAAATGATCCAAAACGTTGATTCGACATAACTAAAGCGAAATATTGCTTAGCTCTATTTTAGACAGTGGCAACCTAAATTACACCAATTTCTAATTCCTTTTCAATCCCGCAAATCTAGGAAATCTAGACAGCCGAAAGTATTTCAGTGCTTGGATTCCAGGACTGGGGCGATCGCTCCTCCGATTAGCTGCGGTAACAGGCTTGCTGAGAGGCTTTTGCTTTAGACGTGTCTGCATCAGTCCGGATCGCTCCTAGCAACGTTGAGACCAGGACACATCGGCGATTTTCCCCGAGATGTTGATGTCCCAGGGTGACTCTTCCCTTGGCCCTGAGGGAGGTTTGGGTACATTCATCGTCAATACCATCCACCGGACATCCCTGATAGTTGAACCGGGCTCGATAGATATCGCTGGCTTTTCTAAAGCTGGTTTCTGCTGAATCAAGATGGACTCCTAGAGCCAGGTTATTCCATTCGATTGGCAAACCATCAGCTCGATGAACGGCCCATTGTACCCGATGACCCTGCTCCCGAAAATTGACCTCCCAGGTGGTGCGATCGCGTCTGGCATTGCTGCGTGCAGTTTGCATTGCCCCATAGACCTGATCGTTGGCTGTCCGCAGTTGTTGGCGACTGATGAAGGAGAGCCAACCCGGTGCCACGATAGAACTGAGAATACCCAGAATTGTGATGACAGAGAGGACTTCAGTCAGGGTAAATCCTGCTGGAGAAGACTGGAGTGAAGACTTTAGTTTAGTCATGGGTGAGATTTTCTGGTGGAGATCATCTTGAACTACAGGTATAAGCTTATAAAATCTGGGAGTCTGGGACTTCACCTCATCGGGTTATTCTGGATGCTGGCCATTGAGTCAATGAATCAGGACTTACGCCTTGACAAAATGTAAAGAATGTGCAGTTTCAGGGATCGCTAAGCAAAAGAGGCTCTGAAGAATAATTCGTAGTATTCTCTACAGAGAAATCGGTTCACACTCTCATGGGAAACCGTTTTGAGAATCGCCCCCAGATGGTAGCATTCTGACCCCTGAGGTTGAGCTAGTAGATAGCGGACGTAGCAATTGATGTCGCTGTTGGCTGTTGAGGGTTTACTGAGAGTTCGCAAACTTTCTTGGGAAAACGCAAGGACTTACCCTTTCAACTCACATAATCGCCTTCTTGTCAATGTGTAAGTCCTGTGAATAACTGATACCTCACCAATAGCGCCCATACTGAGCTGTTATTGATTCTGAGCTTCCCTGTTCCTGGATCAGCCAGGCCCAGAGTTGATCGCCGTAAGAAAAATGCCACCATTCGTTTGGGTGCTGTTGAAAACCTGCAGAACCCATGATCTGAGCGAGAATCTGGCGGTTGTGATGATAAGTTTGTTCTGAGGGATCAGGGCTTTGGGAAAAGTATTGAGGAAGTGACCGGGGAGAAATTTCATCAATTGGCGATCCCATATTCAATTCTTGCCCGGTTACATCCACTAAGGTTATGTCAATGGCTGCGCCAGTGCTGTGGGGGGGCGGAATGGCTGGATCGAGGCTCGGCAACGCCCAGAATTGATAGACTTCGGCCCTTAGGGCTTCTATCCAGATTTGGTATTGTTCTGGGGATAGATCTGGCAGTAAATCTGCGGTCTGGAGTTCCCTGGTTTGCCGCAATTGCTGAAACGTGTAATCCACCATGAACTGCTGGACTTCCACCGGTCGATAGGCATCAAAAATGGAGATTTTCCATCCTGGGTAATTTTGCTGCAACTCGGCTTGGGCTTGAACCAAACGCTCCAACACTCTCTGCCTGAGAAAATAGGGAGAGGGGACAGAGGAGAGCGAGTAAGGTGCTCCCAATTTCTCGTAGGGATGGGGGGATTCCATCTCAAATTGTTCCAAGGGAATGGGAACCAGGGCTTCACCGCATTCTACAATCGTAACCTGTTGATAGGGTTTCATCCGGGCAAAGTCTTAGCTTCAAACTGAACTTTATTGTTAAGTAGCTAGGCACAATTAATCAGAAGATAACATGTAGGGGGTTGAAGGGGGCGCTG
>JAAURB010000142.1 GCA_012033335.1 Oscillatoriales cyanobacterium RM2_1_1 | reverse complement strand
GCCCAGACCCCCTTCCATTTAACAATTAATTACAACCACCTACTTAGCAATCACAAATGATCTGTAAAAAGGGGTATGAAGGAGGCGAAGTCCCCAAACCCCTCTTTAATCTTGTTCACGAATGAGATAGAACTATCACGCAAGATTGACTTCAGAGTACTAAACGACTGGCTAGACGACCTTAAGTTGGCCAGACTGCAAAGATCTGAAAATCTGGCTGACCTTCTGGATATCGTCTGAAGAAAGTTCGTATTGAGATGAGGTCAATTCAAGTAAAATTTGTCGATCAGAATCACTGATCTGTCGAGTCTGCTGAACTCGTTCAAACACTGAATCGACTGGAGAAACTTGTCGATACAACAGACTTCCAAAAGGTTTTGACTTCTGCATTTTAAATCCCCCTGAGTTAACTATTTAGAGAGTTTGATTAGAGAGTTTAAGCCCTTTCAACTCCGCAAACTGATCTACTGAATCTGTAACGAATGCCACCCATAACAAAAACATTTAAAGCCCTGCGATCAGAACACACTATGGAGAACCCTGATTTCCAAACAGCGATCATTGCAGGACTTGAGCTCAATCTAAAATAAACCTATTTGAGTAGATTGACTAGGTAGATTGAAGTGAAGCCATGAATCTAAAAAATACTTCCTACTCCTGAATCCATCAGGCTGAATCAAACTTTAAATTCAGCTTTATTCAAACTCTGGATCAAAGTTGGTTTAGATTGATCCTGAACGAGTTACCTATGGGTTTATAACAAAATGGAAGCTCTATGATTCTTTTATAACAAATTTTTGGCAGAATTTAAAGAAATAGTAAAAATTGGTTAGAATTTCACAGCTTCTTCACAAATTTTTACAAAGATTCGGGTTCTTGACCGGAAACAACAGGGGCAGTTGTCTTTAATTTTAGGTCAGGATGCTCCCCTTCAACCTGTCTACAATTCCATTCATTTTTAAACAAAAGTACAGGTCTACCCCAGCTATCTTTGACGGTAACAGTATTAAATAACCGTCCCACCTTCTCCATCGCCTCCCAACCCCCTGTAGCCCAACGGGCGACAGTATAGGGCAGAAGTTCCGTTAGGGTTTCGACTCCGTATTCATTCTGTAAGCGAAATTGCACCACTTCAAATTGCAGTTGACCCACGGCAGCTAAGATCGGATCCCGTTTGGCATCATCGACGGAATACATGATCTGAACGGCTCCTTCTTCCCGTAGCTCTGAAACCCCTTTGCGAAATTGTTTGAACTTAGACGGGTTGGGATTTCTCAAATAGGCGAAAAGCTCTGGCGAAAAGCAGGGAATCCCTTCGTATTCTAGTTTTTTGCCATTGTAAATCGTGTCCCCAATGGAAAAACCCCTGGATTATTCAGGCCAATCACATCCCCTGGATAGGCCACCTCAACGGACTCTCGATCCTGGGCAAATAACTTTTGGGGCCGGGAGAGCCGTACCGATTTCCCCGTGCGGGCATGGTTCACTGTCATATCTTTCTCGAACTTGCCCGTACAAACCCTGACAAACGCAATGCGATCGCGATGTTTAGGATCCATATTGGCCTGGAGCTTGAAGACAAACCCGGTGAAGTCGGGATAGGCTGGCTCCAATTCCCCAATGGTGCTGCTGTGGGCTCCTGGCTTCAAACCATAGTCGAGAAACGCCTCCAGAAACAGCTTGACCCCAAAGTTGGTCATGGCACTGCCAAAGAAGATCGGGGTCATCTTGCCCTGATGCACCTGGTCTAAATCCAGGTCTGTCCCCAATTCTTCCAAAAGCTCTATATCTTCTTTGAGCTGATAGTAGAGTTCCTGTTCTAATAACTCCTCGATTCTCGGATCCCCCAGGTCAATAACCGTGTCCAAAGCCGCTTTACTGCCATGTTTGGCCCGTTCAAATAAATGAATCTGCTGATGGCGGCGGTCAAACACGCCTTTGAAGCGATCGCCCATACCAATGGGCCAGTTAACCGCGTAGGGAATCAATCCCAATTCCTGCTCGATTTCATCTAGCAACTCCAGGGGCTCTCGTCCGGGCCGATCCATCTTATTGATAAAGGTGAAGATCGGTAAGCCCCGCATCTTGCAGACTTCAAATAACTTGCGGGTTTGGGGTTCTAACCCCTTGGCCGCATCCTCAAGCATGACGGCGTTGTCGGCAGCGGCTAGCGTCCGGTAAGTATCTTCGCTAAAATCCTGGTGACCAGGGGTATCGAGCAAGTTAATCTGGTGACTGTCATATTCAAACTGCAACACCGTTGAGGTGATGGAAATCCCCCGCTGCTGCTCCATCTCCATCCAGTCAGACGTGGCATGACGCTGAGCCCGCCGCGCTTTCACCGCCCCAGCCTCATGGATCGCGCCCCCATAAAGCAAGAGCTTTTCTGTTAAGGTGGTTTTCCCTGCGTCGGGATGGGAAATAATCGCAAAGTTGCGCCGTCGCTCGACCTCGGTCTGAAGTTCGGCTTGGAGTTCAATTGGGAGCTCGATCTCTGGGGTCATTCTGGGGTTTGAATCAGATGAATTCAAGTTAGTATAGCAATTCTGAACGGGTTGTGAACTCCGACATGACAAGCTTTAATCAATGCTTGAACAATTCCTGTAGCGAGCTGAGATCGTCCGCTGCTGTCATCTTCTGTTATTATTGGGTTTCTCTCTAGAGCGCTAACTAGACAAAGCCTAGCTCAATCTACCTACAAGTGATTTTACAGACAGCAAAGATAACAATTTAATTTAAGCTATCCTATTCCATATTCTCTCAAGATATCACTAAAACTAGAAAACGTGCAAAGGTCAAATCTACCTTTATCACGCCATGAGAACGAATAATTTCTGGCCTTTAAGCTTCTTTAAAAAAGCGAATAATCTCCCGCACATTGTTCAGTACTTGTCCATCAGTCGAGAGCTGAGCAACCGCTTTTTCTGCCTCTCGTGCTAATCGATCATGTTCAGACTGGTTAGTTGCTTTTAAGGTGTTCAATTCAGCTCCATATCGATTGGCTTCTTGACGAATGGCTTGGAGATTTTTCTCTTGAGTTGTCACCCAGGAGTTGGGATTTTCCGAGTCTAATTGATCCTGAAGGTTCTGGACTTTAAACTCTAGGGTATGGACTCGATCGCGCAGTTCTAAAATATCTTCACGAGGATAAACAAATTCCTGTCGAATCAGGGCCAAACGCATCGCCAGATATTGATACATTCGCACCGCCGGGCGCAATACCGTCAACAATAAAGCGGCCCCAGAACCCAGGTAGCCCACTGCACTCACCCCATTTACCGCTAGGGCATAAAGCCCAATCGTAGATAGTAAATGCAGGGCGATTGCAATCCAGAGAGAACGTCGGGCAATCAGCCGAACATATTGCAGTTGCCGGGGCTCAACCTTGATATCTTTTTCTTTTGATTCGTCAGCCGCCGCCAGGGTCTCTTTGGCTTCAAAATGAATGTTCCAGGGCACTGTAACGATTAACAATAACCACCAGAATATTGCACCTCCAATAATCCAATCAACAAAGCTACCAACTGGAATATTGATCCACTTCAAAACCGCAAAAATAATTAAAAGCAAGACAGCCAGACCCGCACTAAACCCAGCAAAGTTGAGTGAGTTTTTCATGAATAGTTTATTAGCTCATGGAGATACTTTAATTATGGCAACTGACTTTTGAGGGTGCAAAAATCATGTGACAGTTATCAAATTGCTATTATAATTTCTGTCTTTTTAGTTTTTTCTAGAAGAGCTTGAGTAGATTCCTGCTCATCTTCCCTCCCTGGTTTGGCGGCTTGCCAACTGCCAAATTTTAAACCGGGCGTGTATCATCTTGTATTATCCATAAAATAGATGTAATCCTATTGATATTGACTTTGATGACTTTCAATTCCCTTAGATCATGACAATCCAGGTCATTCAATCCAGAGCATTCAGTTCATCAACCAAGTCAGGTTTAACCAAACCCATAGTGAAACCCATGTCGAAATTCCCCTTGAAACCGGTATGGAAACCAGAACTCCTGGCTCCGGCCAGAAACCTGGAACGATTAAAAGTTGCCGTCACCTATGGAGCAGATGCCATCTATGTCGGGGGCCAGAAATATGGGTTAAGGGCCAGGGCCGATAACTTCTCTGAAGCAGAATTGATTCATGGAGTCGAGTTTGCCCATCAGCATCAGGCTAGAGTTTATGTCACCCTGAATGCATTTCTTCATGATGAAGACTTTGAAGGACTGGATCCCTACTGCAAGTTTCTGGAGTCGATTCAGGTGGATGCGGTGATTGTTTCTGACCCAGGGGTGATTCGGGCGGTGCAGCAGAGTTCAAATTTAAAAGTTCACCTGTCTACTCAAGCCTCTTGCCTGAATAGCGCTGCCGGGCAACTGTGGCGGCAAGTGGGAGTAGATCGGCTGATTCTCGGTCGGGAATTGAGCATTGCTGAAGCGGGGCAAATCCGAGAACACTCGGGGGTCGAGGTGGAAATGTTTGTCCATGGGGCCATGTGCATGGCCTATTCGGGCCATTGCACGATTTCCAACTTCACCGCCGGTCGAGATTCTAATCGGGGCGGCTGTATTCAATCCTGTCGGTTTCCTTATCAGATTCAGGCCCAGGGAACAGCTACTTCAGCAACTATTCCGGAAACCACTTTCATGTCCTCCAAGGATCTATGGGGAATTGCTCAAGTGGCAGATTTTTTCAAACATCAGATTTGTTCCCTCAAAATTGAAGGGCGGATGAAGTCTGCCTTCTATGTGGCCATGACCTGTCGGGCCTACCGTCAGGCGATTGATGCCTGTGCCCAAGGTCAGCTTACGGCTGAGGTTCTCAGTCAAATTGCGGCTGATCTGGGGTCGATTCCCCACCGGGACTACACTTCAGGATCTCTGGAGAGCCCTGCAGCTCAAGATTCTGTCTATAAACAATTTGAGACCCAGAGCACCGGAACCCATGACTACCTGGGTATTGTCCTGGAAACTACCCCTGAGGAAATCATTCTGCAAATTTTTGACCTTGTCAAACTGGGGGATCGGCTTGAAGTAATCCCCGCTGTCGGGGCTCCCATTTCCTGGCAAGTGCATCAGTTGTGCTCAATTCGGGGAGACTATCGGGACACCATGAGACAGGATAGTATTGTTCGGCTGCCCAAACCAGAACAGCTTAGTGACATTCAACCCCTGAATGTCGTACGCAAAGCTGCGGTTCCTGAGAAAGTCGGCTAGGATAAAGACATTATACGGTGTTGGACTAAGTATTATATAGGTTGACGAACGTGGTTGTAAAGCCAGAATGGTTGCGGGTAAAAGCTCCTCAGTGGGAAAGAGTCGGAGCTGTCAAAACCACCCTGAGGGATTTGGGATTGAATACGGTTTGCGAAGAAGCCTCCTGTCCCAATATTGGCGAGTGCTTCAAGGCTGGAACTGCAACGTTTTTAATCATGGGGCCAGCCTGTACCCGGGCCTGTCCCTACTGCGATATTGACTTTGAGAAGAAACCCCAAGCCCTCGACACGACAGAACCGGAACGACTAGCAGAAGCCGTAGGACGAATGGGCTTGAACCATGTAGTCATTACTTCAGTCAACCGAGATGATCTGCCCGATGGGGGGGCGAGTCAATTTGTCCACTGCATCCAGGCTGTTCGGACGATATCTCCACAAACCACCATTGAAGTGCTAATTCCAGATCTATGTGCCAACTGGGAAGCATTGGAGGCTATCTTAACGGCTCAACCCGAAGTCCTGAACCACAATACAGAAACCATTCCCCGGCTCTATCGGCGGGTACGTCCCCAGGGAGACTATCAACGCAGTCTAGAACTATTGGCGCGATCGCGCCAGATTTCCCCCAAAGTATACACCAAGTCTGGCCTGATGGTCGGTCTGGGGGAAACCGATATCGAAGTTCGGGCCACGATGACTGATTTAAGGTCAGCAAACTGTGACATTCTCACCCTGGGACAGTATCTTCAACCGACTCCCAAACACCTTCCTGTGATCGAATTCATTCCCCCTGAACAGTTCCAAGCCTGGCAAATTTTTGGTCTATCTCTGGGATTTTTACAGGTGGTGTCTTCCCCTCTCACCCGCAGTTCTTACCATGCAGAGCAGGTCAGGGCATTGATGGAAAGTAACCCACGATAGTTTTTTGCTGAATTTTGATTGTTCTCCGGATTTTCAGTCAGTGATCGGGAACCAATGTTAGGGGTGACGTAGATTAGTTCTGACCTTGACGAAGGTCACTTCTACCGGAGGGGTGAGGCCCTATACTAATTTTTAATTTGGGGATAATCGTAGCTACCTCCTCGATTCAAGGTTTTGATCAAGGTATTGAATTAAAACTGCTGAAGATGTCTGCACTAGGGAAATACCAATGGCACTAGGAGCCAAATGTTCTGAGTCTGATCAATAACCCATGCCAAATGGGCACTATCCTAATAGACCTTCGTAAGTCCATCCTGTTACCCGAAACACTGAGAGAAATACTATGCCGGCCACCAAAACTGTAGACACTGAACTCGAGCCCAACTTTACAGACTTGCCTCCCGATGGAGATGAGCTGATGGAGCCTGAAGATCTAGACGGTCTGGAGGTGACAAAAGCTGAAAAGTCAACCAATCGCCGAACTACCGACCTGGTGCGTCTCTATCTTCAGGAGATTGGTCGTGTCCAATTGCTGGGGCGAGATGAAGAAGTTTCTGAAGCCCAAAAGGTACAGGAGCATTTACGATTGGTTGAGTTTCGCAATGGGATTGCAGAAAAAACTGAGATGTCCCAGGAACTCTACAGACAGCTCAATCAAATGGGGGTCAGCACTCAGATTGAAGCCCAGGTTCTGGAGATCACTCTGAATGCCTATACCCTGTTGATCACCACTCAGGTTTTCGCTAAGTTGGTTCAGGTTCGAGATCAGTTAGTTGCTCAGTTGGGCCACCATCCTTCTTTTGAGCGCTGGGCTAAGTCTGCTGAGATTGATCTCGAAGATTTGAAACCCATTCTCACCGCCGGCAAACATTGTTGGGCTGATCTGGCTGGGTTATCAGTCAAGCAGATCGAGCAAATCCAAACCCAAGGTCTGCGAGCCAAGGATCACATGATTCGGGCTAATTTGCGCTTGGTGGTTTCTGTGGCCAAAAAGTATCAAAACCGAGGTCTGGAACTGCTGGACTTGATTCAGGAAGGAACTCTAGGTCTGGAGCGGGCCGTTGAAAAGTTCGATCCCAAGCGGGGCTATCGTTTCAGTACCTATTCCTACTGGTGGATTCGTCAAGGAATTACCCGGGCGATCGCCACCCAAAGCCGCACCATTCGCCTCCCCGTCCATATCACCGAGAAGCTGAATAAAATCAAAAAGGCCCAGCGCAAGATCTCCCAGGAAAAGGGGCGAATTGCCAGTATTGAAGATATCGCCCGGGAGTTAAATATGACTCCGGCTCAGATTCGAGAAGTGTTGCTCAAGGTTCCCCGGTCTATTTCCCTGGAGACTAAGGTCGGAAGCGATAAGGATACTGAGTTAGGAGAACTACTAGAGACAGAAGAGATCTCTCCAGAAGATGTGCTGATGCGGGAATCTCTGCACCGGGATTTACAACAACTATTGGTTGATTTGAGCGATCGCGAACGGGATGTGATTCAGATGCGCTACGGTCTCGGAGATGGTCAAGCTTACTCCCTGGCGGACATTGGTCGGGCCCTGGAATTGTCCCGGGAGCGGGTTCGGCAAATTGAAGCGAAAGCCTTACAAAAGCTGCGGCAGCCCAAGCGTCGCAACCGGGTTCGGGATTATCTGGAAGCTCTCACCTGAGAACCCCCCTATCCTAAACTCCAATAAAAATTTCTGGGCTTGGCCCAGGAATTTTTTTAACTCAAACTTTTATAACTCAAACTTCTTCAAGGGTGACGAGGATGGTGAAGAGTAGTACTAGAGGAGGATCTAATATCGAATCCGTTTAATTGCCCATAATTACCTAACAGCCTCTGCCCACCAATAAAAATTTGTCAATCCTTGAATCAACTCGGTGCGCTTGAGCAATACTCGGCATCGATGAGCGGTGATTTCTT
>JAAURB010000041.1 GCA_012033335.1 Oscillatoriales cyanobacterium RM2_1_1 | reverse complement strand
GGGTTGAAGGGGGCAGTGCCCCTTCAACCCCCTACTGTTTGATATTTAATTACAACCATCTACTTACTTATGTCTGTTTCAATCCATGTCCCCTAGAGGCACTGCCAGGGTTTCCTTGACCGTGGACAGGACAATGGTAGTGCGAGTTCGGAGAATCCCCGGTAGCCCTTTGATTTCCTCACTAATGATCCGCTCCAAATCCTGAGTATGGCGAGATCGCACCTTCAGCAGATAATCATCCTCCCCGGTCATGTGATGGCATTCCAGCACTTCCGGCAGGCCCTGAATCCGCTGTAAAAAACTCAACCGTGCTTGGGGATGCTGCAGGCTGACAGCGATGAAGGCTGTCAGCCGATAATCAAGGGCTGCTGGATTGACCTGGGCCGTGTATCCCAGAATGACTTTGTGTTCCTCGAGTCGCCGCACCCGCTCAGCGGTGGCGGGAGCTGACAACCCCAACCCATTAGCCAGCTCAGACCAGGTGATCCGGCCCTGGACGAGCAATTGTTGTAGAATTTTATAATCGACTGCGTCCAAATGTTTTTTCTTTATTTTAATAGGTTTTAAAAAATTTTACCTTGGTAAAAAAAGTATTTCAGGAAAGTTGCCAAGTTTTCATAATAAAAGTCGCCCACATTTGCCCCTGGCATGGTTGGGATCATCAAATCAAGGATTACAGAGTTAATAGAACAGGCAGAACAGCCATCTTGGTTGTTTTCCCAGCAGGCAAGATGGCTGCCCTACAGGTTTTTTAGCGGATTTATAGACATTCCCGATCCCAATTGCCTGGGAAATGGGGATAAAAACTATTTTTTGAGGTCTGAAGGCTTGACGTTTTTAATCGACTCAGGCTATATTGAGATCTAGTGCGAAAAAAATCGCAGAATAAGGGACTGTAGTTCAACTGGTTAGAGCACCGCCCTGTCACGGCGGAAGTTGCGGGTTCGAATCCCGTCAGTCCCGTTAGCCTTTATCCATTTAAGCTCATCTATTTAGATTTATCTAAGTAGGTGATTGTAATTAATTGCTAAATGGAAGGGGGTCTAGGGCTTCGCCCCCCCCCATAATCTTCTAATTAATTGCGTCAAGCTACTTATTTAAGTGAGACTTAAATAAGCGTCACTCATTTAAGCGACTCGTCGATTCATTTAAAATTAAGTTATCTCTATAGATGAACCATCTATTTCTGAGTTGATGCTAAGTCAGTAAATTACCAGAAATCCTGACAAGGTTCTCAGCAGTAAAGCAATTTAATCAATTACCAAGGAGCAACCATTATGTTGGATGGAGAAACTTTGCAGTCTGAATTTGAGTGTGAGTTTGAAGGGGAATATGAAGGCGAGTTTGAAGGGGAATACGAGGATGAATATGAAGCCGAAGAATTCCTCGGCAATGTTTTCAAGGGAGTTGGCGGTGCCTTAGGACTGTTTGAAGGAGAAGGTGAATCCGAGTACGAATCCGAGTATGAAAGTGAAGCTTTCCTGAAAAAATTACGAGGTTTTGCGCGAAAGCTAACCCCGATTTTAAAGCAAATTGCCCCCAAAGCAGCTCAATTTGTTGGCACTGCAATTGGTGGCCCCGGTGTTGGATCTACCCTGGGAAATGTTGCTAGTTCCCTCACCCGTGAAGGGGAATTTGAATACGAATTTGAGGGGGAATACGAATTTGAATTTGAAGGGGAATACGAGGACGAATATGAAGCCGAAGTCCGACCCGAAGCCTTTGCTGAAGCCTTGGCCGCGATGGCTGCTCAAACTCCTAGTGAAGGAGAAGCTGAAGCCTATTCTGGTGCTTTTACAGCTCGGATTATTCCAGTTAAATCCCCGGCGATTCGTCGGAATGTACCTCATATCATGAAGGGTTCTCGGGTTCTGACTAAAACCCTGCGGAGCAATCCGAAAACTCGCGTCTTGGTGCCAATGGTTCCTACCATTGTGGCTCGTACCAGCAAACAGTTGGCAAAACAGGCCGCAGCCGGGAAGCCTGTCAACCGCAAAACCACAGCCAAAGTCATGGCACAGGAAACTAAAAAAGCATTGAGCAAACCCATGACTTGTGCCAAAACCATCATGCGGGCTAATAAAACAGCTCGGACAGCAGTCAAACCTGCTCCTGCTCGCACCCGAGTTTGAGTCAATCCAGAAACTAACATTGTGAATTTTGAGGTAAAACCCATGTATGAATACGAATTTGAGGCAGCACTTGAGCCGGAATATGAGTGTGAATTTGCCAGTGAGTATGAAGATGAACAGTTTTTGCCCCTGCTAGCTCCAGCCCTGAAACTTGCGGCTCCGGCAGCAATCAAAGCGATTGGCGGCCTGTTCAAAAAGCGTCGTCGCCGTCGGGGACAGCGGGAATTTGAATTTGAGCTAGAAACCCTGGGGGAGTTTGAGGACGAATATGAATATGAGTATGAAGCCGATCCGTTTATCGGCAATCTGCTCAAGGGCTTAGGGGGAGCGTTATTGGGGGAAGGGGAATTTGAATTTGAAGATGAGTTGGAATTGGAGATGGTTCCCCAGAGCGAATACGAGCTGATGATGGAACACCTGGCTTACCAGGCAGCCAATTCTGAAAGTGAAGCGGAAGCGGAAGCCTTTTTAGGGGCACTTGCTTCTATGGCCACCCGGTTAGTTCCCCATGCCGCTAAAGCGATTTCACGGGTGACTCCCACCCTGGTACGAGGGATTGCTCGCGCTGGTAAAGCCCTGCACAGGAGCCCCACCACCCGGAAGCTACTGCAGACTATGCCAACCGTGGCGAAAGGGACGGTTCGTACCCTGGCTCGTCAGGTCGAGCGAGGCAAGCCTGTCACTAGCAAAACTGCCCTGCGTGCATTGGCGGGGAATGTGGCCAATGTTCTAGGGGATCCGAAAAAGGCCACCAAATGTATGCAGAAATCCCACCGAGCCCAGCATCAGCATCAACTCAGAACCACCCAACGTAAACGTCAATTGGCCAGGGCTTAAACCATATCCCTAACTCATGGCAGGGATCAGCGTCCATAACCCATGACGAACCACAAATGACCCAATAAACCTATGAACATCCCACACTCCCCTTCCCGAGGCAATGGCAAGTATCAGGTTGCCTTGCTGGAAGACCTGGAAGATCGTGATTTCTGGCCAATTGTTCAACCTGCAACTGATGGCTACACCGAACCCGCCAACTTAGATACCTGGCTTCGGGTACAGGCTGTGAATCGAACCCGTCACGTGGAGGCGTTACGCCCGTTTCAGTACGAGGAGTTTGGGACTGATCCCGCTAGTCCCAGTGCCGCTCACATTGATGCTGTTAATCAACTGGTTGCCAGGTTACACTCTCGCCTGAAAGGGGTTTCTATTACCCTGAACCGGACTGTTCAGGCTGCGATTGAGCAACCGGAAATTGCGGTTTTGCAGGCTGTTGTGACCGCCAAGGAACAGGCTCACCAATGGGTGCAGGCCACGGAGAAGATTTGGGATTTTTACCTGGAGTTGTTTGGTCAACGGCAAAGTCAGTTTGGCTCCTGGTTGCTAGCGTGCGATCGCATCGCATTGGACTGCTATCAAGATATGTTCATGGGGTTGGGTCAGGCAAAATCAATTCCGGCTCCGGCTCCCTTTTCCTACATGAAAACGGGGTTTGGGCCTGCGACCTTTCGCCGGGGGATTCCGTTGACCAAATTGGGCAAGCAGATTAACCCTTTTCCCCTGATTCAACTGCCTTATCACCGTTTGGTCAATCCCTGGACATTGGGGGCGATCTTGCATGAGGTGTCCCATAATCTGCAAACAGATTTGAACCTGCGGCAGGTGATCCCTCGCTCGATTATTCGGCGGTTACTCAAGGCGGGGTTTAGCTCCTTCGTGGCGGGAACCTGGGGTCGTTGGCACAGTGAAACCTTTGCAGATCTATCGGGGTTGCTGTTGGGAGGACACTATATGGTGGCTTCGTTGATGGATATTGCGGCCCGTTCCCCACGAACTACCCAGCATTTCCACTCTGGAGCCGTTCATCCCACTCCTTACCTGCGGGTATTTATCAGCACCGAACTGCTCTGTCGCATGGGGTTTCCCCAGGAAGCCAAAGCCTATAACCGGATCTGGCAGAGGATTTATCCTAATCCTCTGCCAGGTAAGATTCCGGCTGAATTTCTGGAAACCTTTCCTCGGGCAAAACGGCTGGTGGTGGATACGGTATGTTTTACGCCCTATCCTCAATTGGGAGGTAAAACCCTGGCAGAGGTTTCAGGGTTCCGACCGATGCACCAATCCATGATTGAAGAAGCGGGAGAACGCCTGGCTGCAGGTCGAGATCCCGGTATTGTCCCCGAACGGTTCCTGATTGGGGCATCCCGTTGGGCGTTAGATAATCGTTTGGCTTCCCCCCCGGTGATCACGGAGAACTTCTATCGAGCTTTAGGCAATCGTTGAGGAGATCTCTAGGAAACAAATATCCATAAGGGCGGGGTTATCCCGCCCCTAACTAAATCTCTGTTGGTACATTCTTTTTCAGAAAAGGAGGAACAGGTTATGACAACCTATCGGATTCGAGGGCGGGTGGGAATTGCCTCCCAGAGCAGGGATGTAATTCAAGACCCTTTGCCCGATCTCTGGGTCGAATCATGGGACAAAGACGAACGCTTCGATGATCGGTTTGGTCGGGTAAAGACTGATTCCAACGGCGTTTTTGAGGTGCAATTTACTGAAGCTGCATTTCAGCAAGAACCGGGGGAAGCAGATTACTTACCGGATATTTTCTTCAAGGTTTATCGAGGCAGGGATTTCTTATTCAGCACTGAAACCAGAAGCATTGAGATTGACGATACCCTTCCGGGGAGCATTCGCATAGAAATTCAGGACAAAGTGCAGTGGAATTGGACACGGTGGCCTGATGATTGGGAAAACTTGCCACCCTTGCTGGATCGAACACCATTATTTTCCCAAAATATTACGATTACAACCCAAACTATTGATGATGGGACAGTGATCGAAGCTACTGACACCTACCGGATTGAAGTCCTGAATGCCTGGATCATCCCCGAACCTGAAGATCGGGAGCTGCCAACCATTGTCCTGCCGGAGGAACCTTGGGAAAATCAAATTATTGATGTGTTGCCGACCCTCGATCAAGTTGAACGGACTGGAGGTTCCCTATCGGTTCGGTCGGCAGACAATTCTGGGGGTTCTCTACAAACCCTTGTGGACAACGCTTTGAATTCAGTGTTGTGTCGCAGTTCCAAGCGCGATCCCCAAGCCTTCATCAACTCCTTAACCAAGGCGTTCGTGCCTAAGGCAATCAACGGGCACACCACTTACACTTGGACACCCTGTTCCTACAATACGATTCAGACTGACCTCGGTGGCACTGTCAGTGGGGCCCAGGCCAGTTTGTACCATCGAGCCAAAGCTGCTCTCAAGGAGATTCTACCCTTACTGGACAAGCTCTACTCCCTCAAGCCCGCAGCTGACCCGCAGAATATGAAATCCATCCGTTCCATCGTCCGGACTGAAGTTGTGGAACTGGTGAACGAACTGGGCAACCAGGGTGGCCCCCGGAACCAACGGGTAGAAAGCCTGTTTCAGTTATTGATTGGCAACACCACTGGAGATGATCCCTACGAGTTTGTGGAAGGGCAATTGCGGGAATTGGCGGATATTTTTGGTCTGACTCGCTCTGCTGTGAACACGGTGGAAGAGGAGCATAACTACGGCAATTATTTGATCATTCGGGACTATATCGTATCTTTGCGAGGCAGTTGGAAGACCTTTAGCGAGAATTCTGGGGCAGGGGCTTACGTCGGTTCTCAATTGGTGCTGTTATCCCAGGCGTTAACAGTGGTGGCGGAATCCGTTGAGGAAACCTACCAGATTATGAATCTGATGTTCCTGGGTGCCTCCGAACGGCAGTCGGTGTGGATTGACTTTACCAAAACTCGGGTCAAGACCTCAAACAAGGGTCAAGCCCTGCCTGCGGGTTACTTCCCGCTTCCCGATGGCACCCTGTATAAAGATGGTCTGCAACTCAAACCGCCGATGACCGTTGAAATGCTGTTGTCCTGGGTGTTGCGGTTTGCCACAGAGGAAGGCCCAGCTCTGGCCCGTTCAGGTGGCAAGATTGGGATTGCCCAATCTCTGCGCTCAACAGCAGATCGGCTCATGATTCTGGTACAAGCTGCGTCCTTTGTTCCGGTTCAGAACACGGCCTACAGTCGGGCGGGAGTGACTCGTGCCCTCAAAGACCTGGCGTTTCAGCTTCATCAGGTTAAGCGCCTAGCTGAGGAGTTAATTCCCCCAATTACCTCTGATCGGTTGGTAGATGCCGATGACGAACGAGATGGCCGGTTGATTACAGGCGGTGACAGCCAGACTGGCGATCGCGTTCTCACCCGCTCTCGTGGGAATAATCCTTTGTCGTAGGGCGATTTCTCAGAATTATTCTCAAAATTTATCAAAATTTTAATTTTGATAACGTCATGCACTCCGTCTACGGGAAACCAGGCAGCCATTGACGCTATCAGGGAAATTCTCGGGAAATTTTCAAGAAATCACCTAAGTCAGGCAAGATGCTCAACCCACTGTTCCATAGACCCCATTTTTAAGGGGTTGAAGGCATCAAACCAACTCTAATTCACCCTTTCAAGTCGCCCAATTCCTCCATTCAGGAGACTCAACCATGTCAAAAACACAAGAAATTCAAAACTTTCAAGACCGCATGGCGGCATTGCGGGAAACCTTAGTCGATCAGTTGGGCCCCAACTGATTCAGAATCCCCAACTCGCCGATGCCCTCACCCAACAAATCGAAGATCTGATCACCCAGGCTGCTGTTGAACAAGCCAAAACGACTGTCCCTGCCGATGGTGGATTTGCCGAATTGATTGGGATTGGCAATGAAGCTGCCCCAACCGTTAGCGAAACCAGATTGCCTCAGGGAGTGGAGGACTATGATGAGCAAGTCACCTCTGAGCGATTGCTAGCGGTGGCTGACCTGTACTATCTTTACCAGCATGAACAAGTTGGGGTATTTCGGGCAGTCCGGAAGTTACAGGAATTATTCAATGCGGGGGCAGTCCGGCTTTCCTCCGGAGATGGAGCTTACGGACTCTATCGGTTTGATCGGCGCAGCACCCTGCGCTACACCCAAAAACAACGGATGCAAACCTATCGTCGGGTATTTGGCTATACCACTATCCCCCCTATGGCAAGTGCCAAGCCCAATCGTCAGTTTCACGGGTTGTTTGTGCAGTTTGTCAACAACGTGGCTGAGTTCTGGCGGGATAAACGGATTTCCGATGTTATCCGAGAACGGGCTTTTGATCCCAGTTTTGGCAGCATTGCTACAGTGCGACGAGCCGGATTGGATCTGCGCAATAACCTCAAATGGTCATCCTATGGTCATGTCAACGTGTTCCGGATTGAAGTATTGCAACTGTTGGAGGAAGCCTTCAAGATTTTGGGGGCTGAAGATGTCCGGAAACTGTTTGGGGCGGACAATGCCTGGGATGTGATGGAAGAGGTCATGCTGCGTTACTTCAAACAACAGGTTAACGCTTCCCAACGCCACCGCTTAGCGACTTCTGGACGGTCAACCCTACGCTGGCTGGCTCACAACTACATCCTGAACAATTCCCGAGCCGAATTTGAAGCCCTGTTGCGAGATATTGCTGATCCAGTAGAAGAGTGGCTCACCAGCGCCGAAACTCTGGGAATTGCCTTCCGGGGTCACACCCAAAGGGTAGTAGCCTTTGAATCTGGCAATGGCAAACCCCTGAAGCGAGCTGAACTGGGTTGAGGCATACCCCCCAACCCTGAGCTCAAACGCGAGTTCGATAGTCATCATCCATTTCAATTACACCTGACTTGAATAAACGGATACCTAGACTACGAACTCTCCATGCTTATTCACTGCTGTAAGTAGCTTGACGCAATTAATCAGAAGATTGATGGAGGGTGAAGGGGGCAGTACCCCCTTCCATTTAACAATTAATTGCAACCATCTCCTGAATGCTGACGTTAGCCAGCATTCAGCACCCCCAGTTCCATGAAAGTTCAGCCTCTAGGACAACAAATTTATGGTTACCGCAACAAAACCCTGGGTGTGGCAAGGCACAACTCAGGATGGACATCGCCTGATCTTAACCCGCTCCGGTTTGGTGACAATTTCCTCCAGATTGAAGCAATCCGGTTTACAATCCCTGGTGCAACAGAATTTGAATGGTAATTTAGGCAAGGCAATTCTCCGGGCCGTTGCTCAGATCGTTAACCATGCCCGTCGCTCTGGACTGCGATCGCACCCCCAATTGGGAACCCTGCGAGTGTTCACTGCGAAAGGTCGCAGTCGCACCTATCAAATTCTCACCCGTCCCCATGGTGCTCAATCTGCCGTTATCCTCAAAATCCAATCCCAACCCCGACAAGTTTTCCCGCAGTCAGAGTTGAATGAATTAGGGCTGGAAAGCCTGGAAGAAATCGAACAGATGGCCAAGGGGAAATCCAAAAAACAGATGACTCCAGAACAGATCGGTCAGATCAAAGCCGCTATTGAAGCCAGTTTGAGAGCCAGGGAACACACTCGCAATCCTCGCACCAGTACCAAAAATGATCATGAAACTGCCTTGAGCCGCAAGCGACGGGAGCAGTGGAGTCGAGCCCAGCGGATTTTTCAAACTCAAGGATTTGGGGCAGCCTTAGCCGATATGAGACGCTAGAACCATCCTCTGGGGTGAGCAGAACCTCTCAGGTAGGCAACAAAACCGTGGCGGCATCCCGTTGCGTTTCGGGAGAAAAGTAATAGTAATTGTAGACCGAAGATTTATCTTCCAAGTCCTCTCGCTCGTAGGCCAGATTAACCCCAACGCTGTAGACTTTATCTATCGGGCGTTGAGGGACTCTAAAATGCTAATTTGGATCAATGAACAAATCGATCCGTCTGGATTAATCTACTCCTGCATTGCCTGTTGTGACGAGATTCAGGCCCAGGAATGTCATGAATCTTTCAAGCAAAATTTGACAGAAGACCAGAAGCAACAGGGCTGGGAAGCCATCCTCCGCACTGTAGAGTCTTGGGATGAGGTTCCGGTGAGTGCTTTGAAGCTCAACTAGCCAATCCAGTCCCTAATTTCCTGCTTTAACCACTGCAATTCATCCTCCTGAAGTTGTTGTCCGAACTGCAAAAGCCGCCGCTGGGAGAACAAAAACAGGCTCGATTTATGTACCGCAATTTCCAAAGCCGGACGTAGATCCCCTCTAGGATCTTTGACCTGAGTCAGATTAACCTGTTGAATTTGGCTTAACTCAACCCGTTTGCGACGAGGCAGGCCAAAGGAACGCCAACAAATTTCAAGGGTCTGACGATTGAGCTTGACCTGAATCCGCTCAAAATAATTCAGTTGGGAATTGAGCATGACAATAAATCCGGTCAACCCTACAGGAATACCAAGAATCAAGACAACCAGTGGCAAACTGAGCAAGGTTTGGGCAACGTTAAGGCCAATTTCACTCAGGGAAACAGGGGACAGTACCAGGGCCAGACCAGCCAGGATCAACATTCCGGCAATCTGGATTTTGACGAGGCCGGAAATTTTTTGAAACTGCTGCTTGAACCGCAAAATCGAGTCCCTAGTGTTGCGCCGTAGGGGCCAGAGGTATTCAATCGAAAACCGGGAAGGAATCTCAATTGTTAAGTGATCTGGCAATTTTGTCAGCCGAATTCCGGTATTTTCGGGGGATTGAATCAGGTGAGCCGCTGAAGCATTCAGTGCCACTAGAGCCTGGTGGGCAGATTGATAGCGATCGCCCACCGCCGGTTGCAGTAATCGTTCTAGCCACTGAGCAAACTGAAAATCAATCTGGGATCGAGCCTGATCTCGAAACTGAATTTGAAAGTCTTTCTGGGGCAACTCCGCCGGGGCAATTCCAGTTAATAAATGAACTAATGTCATACCCAAAGCATATAAATCTGAAGCCGGAACCGTCTCCCCGCCAAACTGCTCAATCGGAGTGTAGCCATAGGTTCCCACCACCGTAAACGTCGCTCCCGGTAGCCGGGGTTGCAATTGCACACAGCCAAAATCAATCAGATGAATCTGGTTATCTGTCCCCCAGATCAGGTTGCTAGGCTTGATATCTCGATGGAGCACCGGGGGCGCAAGCTGGTGCAGATATTGCAGAATATCCAGGGTTTGTTGGGCGATCCATTGCAACTGTTTTGGGGTAAACCGATGGTGCTTTTCCAGTTTCTGTTTGAGGGAAACCCCCGGGACATATTCAGTGACCAGACCAAACCACTGGTTAAACGTGTTCAGGGCAAAATAATCCCGATACTGAGCAATTCTAGGATGGCTGAGTTGCTGTAAAGCCTGGGCTTCTCGCTCCAATAGCTTCAGATCATCCCAATCCATTGAGCCACTGAGGGCAAGCAACTTCAGCACGACTTGATCCTGGAACATCAAGTCCTCTGCTAGCCAGGTATGGCGGACGGAATTAGT
The DNA here is from genome assembly GCA_012033335.1 of Oscillatoriales cyanobacterium RM2_1_1. Taxonomy (GTDB): domain Bacteria; phylum Cyanobacteriota; class Cyanobacteriia; order Cyanobacteriales; family Microcoleaceae; genus JBHJGO01. The sequence continues at coordinate 33,948 of JAAURB010000041.1, read as the reverse complement.
ACTAAAAGGGTGCTTGAGGCGGAATCGAGTATTGAGAACAGTTCCAGGAGAGAGCATGAATTAACAACGAAGAGTGAGCAATGAACCATGGGCGATGAAGCCCAAGTCGGCAATCCCATAGACAGGAGCAAGCGATCGCCTCAAACCTCAGAAGCGAAGACTACCTGCTATCTTTCTATTATTACTTATTGAGGATTGCTTATTGTTATTGCTTAGTGCTCTGGAAATGCAGCTCTAATGCTCAGATTTTTCCTCCCGATTAACTTTACCTCCTGACTAACTTTTCTCCCAATTGAGGGAAAAACGATAAGTTTCAAAACTAAAGTCCATGAGCAAAACCCTGGGACTGTAAACTTTAGTAACAGAACCGTAAACTTTGATGACCTGAATGTTGCAAAGTAGCGACAAATGTTAGATTTAATTCATCATATAGATAAGTTAACTGAATGAAGCTCATCAGATAAGTTTATCAATCACCCTGATTTGGTCATCAAAAGTTGGCTAGACCTCTAAACTTCAGTCCAGGTGCAATATCGCACCATTCAGAGCCCAAATAACTAATGGTCTGAGTCACATGATTCAGGCAATAAAATCCATCCCATTCCGTCAGTTGATCGGGCCACTGATCCGAGTTGAACGGGGTAATTTGATAAGTATCATAATCGGGCTGGGTCGGCACTGCTTCCGGGTAGCAATAGAGTTGATGACCGAGCTTTCTGACAACCTTGATTCCCTTCACCGGGCGAACCGGGTAGCGGGAAAGGACAGATTGGGAAGAGCGGAGTTTAGTTTGAATACTCATGGAAATTCACTCCCTGTGAAGCGTTTCTAGAACTAATTGCTTAACTAATGACTGAACCAATTGTCTGGAGCCTGCTAACAAAAATTTTACTCAGATTTTCAAGAAAGTTCAACATCTCTTAAGATTTGCCGGGATTTTCTTTATTCCCTAAATATAAAATCATGAATTGCCAGGAGATAGGAATCTATCCTATATGATTTTCTAGCAATTGAAGACCCCTGCTTACCCTGGAACTCATTCTAGACGCTACCTAGAAGTGACTTTAGACCAAGTGATTGTTAGAACTCCACTGAAAAAACCCTACTAAAATATAGGTCTGGTAGTACCAAGCTTATGCCAATAGACTGACTCAGCTCATAAAGGTTTCACAAAGTTTGTAAAGAGAGTTTAGCACACTGCAATTTGTACTTTATTCTCCTTCTAACAAAGCCTTATATTCGCTGGAAGATAAGGCTTCATCCAGATTACTGGTATCTTCCATCCGAACTTTGATCAACCAGGCTTCTCCATAGGGATCCTCGGCGATTTGTTCGGGGGATTCCAAGAGGTCGTCATTGCGCTCAACCACTGTACCGCTAACCGGGGCTTTTAGGTCTTCCACCGCCTTGACAGACTCGACTGTGCCGAAAGACTCTCCCTTTTCAACGGCATCGTTAACATCAGGCAATTCTAGAAACACAATGTCTCCAAGTTGGTCAACGGCAAACGCACTGATCCCAACCGTGGCAATATCTCCGTCAAGCCGGACATACTCGTGGGTGTCGGTATACTTGAGATCGTCTGGGTACTCCATAGATGTGCCAATTTTTTCTCAATTGCAAGATTACTTTAGTTCAGAATAATTCAGATTGTTGAGTTTAGAGTGGTATCACTCATCTCAAATATGGATTCAAACATGGATCAAATATGGATAAACATACCGTTAAATTGCGCTTATTTGGCAAACTTTCGATTCAACGGCTGATCCGGTCTGCCCTGTTGGTTTATGGGGTTGTGGGCGCATGGGCTTATTTTTATAGCGATCGCCTAATTTTCCTGCCATCCCCGAGCAGTTACACCCGGAGTGACGACTTAACTTTTTTAACAACGGCCAATAATACCCAAATTGCTGCCCTCCATCTCCCCAATCCCACGGCAACCTACACAATTCTTTACAGTCATGGCAATGCTGAGGACATTGGAGAAAATCGGTCTCGGATGGAATGGATGCGAGATATGGGATTTTCTATCCTGATTTACGACTACCCCGGTTATGGCCTAAGTGGGGGAAAACCCTCGGTTCCAGGGACAATTCAGGCGATAGATGCAGCCTACGCCTATCTGACGGAAACCTTAAAAATTCCAGGGAATCGGATCATCGTCTATGGTCGTTCTGTCGGGGGCGGGCCAGCGGTGGATTTGGCCAGTCGCCAGCCTGTAGCGGGTTTGGTGGTGGAGAGTTCCTTTACCAGTACCTTCCGGGTAAAAGTTCCCTTCCCCCTGTTTCCCTTTGATAAGTTTCCCAACCAGCAAAAAATCCAACGGGTTCAGAGCCCGGTATTGATCATTCATGGGGATCAGGATCAGACCATTCCTTTTTCCCAAGGTCAACAACTCTACCAGGCAGCCCCCGGCCCGAAACTATCCCTTTGGATACCCGGGGGCGATCACAATAACTTGCTGGCGATCGCCGGGGCGAGCTATCAAGAGAAACTGCAGGAGTTCCAGGATCTGATTGAGCAGCAACCCCAGCAGAACTAATTGTTAAGTAGGGGGTTGGAATATCGCTTTGAACTCACTTGAAGACTTTCATATATCCCCTCAGGTTCTAGCGATCAAATATCCCCTTCCCCCTCAAATAAGGTGTCTAGCGGTTGGGCATTCACCCCCTCGACTTCCTGTAGATAACGAGATAGCACCTGACTCTGTCCGTGGGTCACATAAACAGTTTGGGCCCCGGTTTGGCGAACCGTTTGCACTAAACCCTGCCAATCCGCATGATCCGACAAAACAAATCCCCGTTCATAGCCCCGTCTGCGTCGGGCACCTCGCACCGCCATCCAGCCAGAGGCAAAAGCTGTTTGGGGCTGAGGAAATCGCTTCATCCAGTTAGAGCGATAGGCAGAGGGGGGAGCCAGGATCAGATCCCCTTTGAATTTGTAGCTGCGAGGTTGCTCAGAAATTGGAGCCGTTGGTACCATCTCAACTCCAACTCTGCGGTAAATCTCCGTCAAGCCCTGAATTGCCCCATGGACATAGACCATCTGGTTCGTTAGGTGACACAACTCTGCCAGCACCCGTTGGGCTTTGCCAAAGGCATAACAAAACAGCAATGAAGGCCGATCTAAATCCCCTTGCCACCAATCGTAAATCTCCTGACAGGTTTGGGCCCCTGTCTCCCAGTGATAAATCGGCAAGCCAAAGGTGGCCTCGGTAATAAAAGTGTTACAGGGAATTACTTCAAACTCAGCACAGGTAGGATCAGCACAGCGTTTGTAATCCCCTGATACAACCCAAACTTCCCCTTGATGTTCGACTCGGATCTGGGCAGAGCCTAAAACATGGCCTGCCGGATGAAAAGAAACCTGGGTTTCTCCTAGTCTAAGCGGTTCACCATACTGGGTTCCTGTGAGATTGATGGTTTCTCCCAGGCGTTTATGTAAGATGCCAGCGGAAATTTCAGTAGCCATGTACTTTTGGCAACCGGAGCGCGCATGGTCAGAATGGGCATGGGTAATTAAGGCCAGTTCTACAGGCTTCCAGGGATCAATGAAAAACCCTCCCGCCTGACAATAGAGTCCTTCCGGCAACACAGAGATTAGAGACATTGAACTTTAAAGATCATCAGAGGTTAAATATCTAAGGTTACTATCTAAGAAGTTAGGTTGAGCTTTGCAAACAATCGACATCCTACGATCCGATTTAGCGATCCAATTTAGGCTTGACCAACCGCTAGCTCGCTGGAAAACAGCCAAGAAGACTGCTCTACCCCATCTCGCTTCTGAATTCTTGAGGCTTGAGTGACAGTTCTAGAGATTGACATCTTTTGCTGGGTCAGAATTTTGCTAAAATCAGGTCACCCCAGCGAACTCCCGGAGTTGTGCGCGATGAGAAAGCTCCGTCTAACTCAGTTACTCTTTTTGGTAACGGCTACAGTCCATTTGACAACAGGTCTGGCCTTTGCTGATGCGCCAGCCTATGTGATTCCCAAGCGTCCTAAGCCCGTCCATCCAGTCAAGCCCCATCCTGGGGGTTCTGGAGATTGTCGGAGCCCCTATCAACGGTTGATCAGACCCCTGCCCCAGCCAGAACCTGATCATCCTTTGACAGATCTTCCCTGTGATCAAACCTGGGATCGCCCCAGCAGTCATCGGCCCCAGCCCTATCCGTTGGATCCCCATGAGCCCAGTGCCCATTTATCGGATCAACCAGAACTGTATCGTCCCGAAGCCTATCCCTATCCCCACCCCGACTCAACCCGAGCCGCTGCCAGTTATGATTCGTCTCGCTCAACTCTGTGGCCTGAATTTGCCTGGATCCGGTCTCCATCTGGAACGAACCTGGATGGTGTAGTTGCAATTTTGATTGCATTGGGTTTATGGTGGTGGCTAAACTCTTTATTGCCACCGATTAGACCCGAACCTAAAGACAAACCAAAATCTTAATTAAGAAATCTTAATTAATCAGAGTTAGAGGGTTTCTCATATTGCTAGATTATGGGAGTTGCTGGCACACCGTACCACTCACTCCTAAATCTGTATCTAACGGGATTGAAAATTACTGTATCTGTTCAAGTTGCCAGTTAAAGCTTGAGTTCTAGGGGTGTTTCCCTGGTGATAAGTTACTTCAAGGATTAATATCTCAGATAGAGTGAGCCAATTTGCGCCAGAATAATCTCTGGTAGTCTGTTTTTCCAGGCTAATTTTTAAGGTTGGTTTTGAGGTTATCTTTCAGGCTGATTTTTCAGATTGGTTTTGAAGATGAATTTTCCAGGCTAGTTTTTAAGGCGCATATTTAGTTGTATTTTTATTCATAGTTCATGGATCAGTGTCCTATTTGCGAGAGTCAGTTCGACCACAATTTGACAGAATCTTGTAGTACTTGTGGCTGGCTATCAAAGCCCGCTTTATTGTCAGAGGATGTCCTGGAAGCTGAAAAAATCTTTAAACAGAAACGATTGGATTGGGCGAAACATACCTGGCAGCAGCTCCAAAAATTGAAGCAGGTGATCCCAGAAACGCGATCGCCCACGGAAATTCGGTTCAAATATCATCTGGTGAAAAAGTTAGCTACCCTGGAAACCCAGTTACAACAGGCGGCTACCGAGCGGGAACTCTTAAAAAACCAGCTCAACTGGGTATTGTCTCATCTCGAATCCATCAATCTAACGGAGCTTCAGCAGACTACAGAACGGCTCAATCAGTGGCTAGATAGTCAAACTAGCCCCGTGTTATCAGAGGTTGGCATTGACTACAATCCCCTGGCAGATTTACTCACCCAGCAGGAATGGCGCGCCGCCGATGAATTTACCTGGCAAGCTATTTTGACCGCCGTGGATCGGCAACAGCAGGGATGGCTGCGGGTTGAAGATATTGAGCATTTTCCCTGCACCGATCTGAGAACCATTGACCAATTCTGGAATGCTTACAGCGGGCAACGGTTTGGTCTGACGACTCAGCAACAGATTTGGGAAAGCTCGGCGGGAGACTATGGGACTTTTTGTGACCGAATTGGCTGGCGGGAACGGGAGAACTGGCGATATTATGAAGACTTGAACTTTGATATCAACGCCCCTGAGGGACATTTGCCGGTTCTGATCTGGCGAAAACGGGCCTGCTATGGAATTGGTCAGGGGACGGCGGCTGAATGCTTGACTTCATTCATTTATCGCCTGACCAGTTGCAATTTGAACCATGAACCGGCTTAAGAATTTTTGGTGATCGCCTCAAATTAATCCTGAGAAGTCTAGAATTTCTAGAATTTCTAAAATCAAAGGTTTCTAAAGGCCCCGCACCGCGAGGCTTTTAGCAAGGGAACATTATTCTATCCAGTTTGAGATTACACCGATGGCTCTGCTGTGAAATGGGCCGGAAGTCTGACCGTAAAGGTTGAACCCTTTCCCACCTGACTCGAGACGGAAAGATGGCCTCCAAGAATTTGGCAAAGGCGATCGCTGGTCGTCAATCCCAGCCCCATTCCCTGATATTCACGACTGGTGGAATCATCCTCCTGAGTAAAGGCTGCAAACAATAGGGGTTGTTGTTCTGGTGCAATTCCAATCCCAGTATCTGCCACCTGGCAACATAGCCAGACCTTGCCCTGGGATTCTTTCTGGGTCAAATATAAGGTGACTTTGCCCCCTTGAGTAAACTTCAGGGCATTATCCAGTAGGTGATATAGAATTTGCTGGAGTTTTCTCGGATCAGTATAGACTAGGCCCAGGGTCTCGCCATAGGAAACCTCCAGTTGATTTTGATTGATATGAGCCTTTTGAGAGAACTGAGTAATCAGGATTTCAGCTATGTTAACGGGGTCAAAGGTGAGCAGTTTGAGCGGGGTCTGACCTGCTTCCAATCGGGTCAAATTCAGGAGATGGTTGATCGTCCGCAGCAACCGTTGCCCTTCCTGTTGAATCACCTGAATATCTTCCAGGTAACTGACTTGGCTTTGGGCGATCGCGTCTTCCCTGAGCAAATCTGCATGACCCAGAATGGCATTGAGGGGAGTACGAAGTTCATGGCTAATATTCGCCAGAAAGAACTGTTTTGCCCTTGATATGGCCGCAACTCCATCAATAGCTTTATTCCAGATTGATTCAATCAGAAGCTCATCGGACGTCCAGTCTTGACAATGGCAACATTGAGAACAGGAATGGGCAGATCGCAGACAGGGTTCAAGCAGATCATAGTTCTCTAATGAAGAGGAAAACACTAGAGCCATTAAAGAGGGGTTTTGCTGCCCCAGAAGAGCCTTGAGATAGGCGTTTTCCTGTCTTAATTGCTCAAGTTCCAGAGATTGATCAGGGGATTCATCCAAGGATGAGCTTAAGGCTTCATGACCAGACTTGTTGATGGATTGAGCAGAATAATTGAGGGACTGGGATTGAGGCATTTGGGCAGAGTTCAGCAGCATAATCAAGGGTTTAATAAGGGAAATAGAATAATCGCTGAATCACTAAAACTGCACCCTGAAAATTAATCGAAGAAAATGAATCGAAATCTGTGACCTGATTACTCCGCACTGGATATTTTATACTCTAAAAATCTCAGTATGGTAATGGGAAGCCTACTGAAATTGTTGATCGTGAGCAGATATTTTTGCCCAGGCCAATCAGAAGCCTGCACTCCAAACCTGCATCCGATCAATCTTGATGAACTATCTCAATGAACCCTGAATTGCTGTCAAAATGGCGATCGCCCACACAGCTTTACCGGTCAATGCTGAATAGACTAAATCACCCTGATATACCTGAGGGGGTTGAGCCCTGGCCCAATCTTATTGGGCCGATCAATCTGCTATGGCCCCCGGGACTGATATATCTTATGCCTATCATATCAATTGAATTCAGGATGGAAGCAAAATCAAAAGCTCAGATAAGAAAATCTTGATCGCCGCTAAAAAATATTAATATTTTTTAACAATCTTTTTGACACTTATCAACATTGACCTCCTGTGGCCAGCTTAGATTCGGCCCAAATTCAGCCTTGAGTCAGCCTTGAGCGGATTGAAGAAATTTACTGAAGGAACTCCCAGGATCAGAGAACTGGATCAGATGGCGATCGCTGTGGGATAGTGAGGAATGGACTTCGATCAGCAGTGTCAGATTCTTTGAAGTATGCTCTGGTTCATGAATGGTTAACTCCCCATGCCACCGGGGGGTCAGAGCTCGTGGTTAAAGAAATTCTGGCCCAGATAGAGGCGGATCTCTATGCCTTGATTGATTTTGAATCCAGTAATCCCCAAAGCTATCTCTTCAACCGTCAGATCGGCACAACATTCCTTCAGCACTTTCCCCTGGCCCGGTCTGGGGTACAGAAGTATCTACCTTTGCTGCCTTTGGCGATTGAGCAGCTCGATCTGCGGGCCTACGATGTGATCCTGTCCTCTGCCCATGCCGTGGCCAAAGGAGTCCTGACTACCCCTCAGCAACTCCATATTTGTTACTGTCATACTCCCATGCGCTATGCCTGGGATTTGACCTTTGATTATCTGCACAGCTCTTTGGCGGGCAAAGGCCCCCAGGGAATTTTGACCCGTTATCTGCTGCACTGGCTCCGGCAATGGGATGTGATCTCCGCCAATCGAGTGGATTATTTCATTGCCAACTCTGATCATACCGCTCGACGGATCTGGCGCTGTTATCGCCGACCGGCCCAGGTGATTTATCCACCAATTCATCTGGAACGGTTTTGCTTTCAGCCCCAAAAGCAAGACTTTTATCTGACGGTCTGTCGGTTGGTGAGCTACAAAAAGGTGGAGCTGATTGTCAGGGCCTTTAATCAATTGGGGCGATCGCTGGTGGTGATTGGCACGGGGCCAGAGCTAGAAAAAATTCGGCAGATTGCTCAGGACAACGTACAAGTTTTGGGCTGGCAATCCGATGATCAGGTTCAGCAATATATGAGTCACGCTAGGGCCTTTGTCTACATGGCCTGTGAAGACTTTGGCATGGCCTTAATCGAGGCTCAAGCCTGCGGGACACCGGTGATCGCCTACGGGGCCGGAGGGGCCTTAGAAACGGTGCAGGATATCCGCCAGCAGAAGGCTTCCGGTACAGGATTGCTATTTCCAGAACAAACCCAGGAGGTTCTGGTGGAAACCATCAAGGAATTTGAGCAACTCGACGGCAAATTTCAGCCAGAGACTTTGCGTTCCCACGCGAGTCAGTTTGACCATTTGCAGTTCCGTCAGCGCTACCTGCTTTTTGTGGAGCAATGTATTGAACAGTTTCAAGCCGGAAAATTCCGCTAAAATGCCTGAGGATCACCGGTTATCAAAGAGGGCACAGAGCTATAGAATTTAAAGTCTATTGCACTGGGGCTTCCAACTGTGGGTTTTGTCTCTTATCCTAAAGTTATCGTTTTAAGTACTCAATTCTCCATATTGGGTGTCTTAACGATTTATGATCAGAACTGTGTGGTGTGAATTGAAGGAGTAAGATGACTGCTAACAGCCAACTCATCTTTGGTAGGGGACTTCGGCGTTCTCTTGTGAGGCATAGCTCTCTTTCCCCAGGGCAGGGGCGCAGCCGAAGTTTGTCTCTGCTCAAGAAGCTAAATGGAGAGTTTTGGAAACGTCTATTTGATATTCTGTTCTCTCTGTCGGTTCTCGTTTTATTTGCTCCGGTTTATCTCTTGCTCGCGTTGCTGATTGCCCTGAGTTCTCCAGGATCAGTGTTTTATGTGCAGCAACGGGTCGGGAAAAACCGTCAGCTTTTCGGGTGCATCAAGTTCCGTACCATGGTGAATAATGCAGATGAGATGCTCCATGACTTAATGGAGACCTCACCCAATCTGCGTCAGGAGTACCAGAACAACTTTAAACTCAAGCATGATCCCCGGATAACCTGGATTGGTCATTTTCTGCGGGTCACTAGCTTAGATGAGTTTCCTCAGTTCTGGAATGTGCTCAAGGGAGATATGAGTGTCGTTGGCCCGAGACCTTTGGTGGCGGAAGAACTCTATAAATATGGTCGCCATATGGATAAGGTTCTCACCATCAGACCTGGAATTACTGGGTTATGGCAGGTTTCAGGTCGCAATGATATTCCTTATCCCCGTCGGGTACAGATTGATTTGCACTATGTCAACTTCAAGAACTTTTGGATTGACCTCTGGATCATGGTCAAAACGATTGGGGTTGTGATTTTTCCGAACAACAATGGAGCCTATTAGGTAATGTTAGAAGCCATTACAAGGTGATGTATTCATTCTTAATCAGTCATGAACTGGTTTGAGAGTGCAACATCCTGGTCATAGGTTCGGATGGCCAGGTTTTTGAGCTTCAAGCAAAACGGTTCTGATAAGGTCAACACTTTGTAGAGCATTTTGCTAACGGACAGCTAATGGGCAATGGTGTTCGATGTGTTTCTGGTTTCCCTCCTCACTCTCTGATCCAACCCTCAACCCTCTGGAGCCATTGGCCAAGGCTATTACCTGGGGCTTGTCTTATTGTTATGGTGTGTTTTCAATTGTGTGTTTTCAATTGAACCTTGTGATCAGTTAGCCTGACCGATTGGGAACAGTAAAGAATGCAACTGAGCTGGACAGGCAACTCCTTAGTGAACCTCTCCAGAGTCCGGTTTTGGGAAAGGTGCGGTGCATAATGGAATAGATTGTCACCTGTAATCTACTAAGGTTGATTACGCCTGAGCCGGGGTTGCACAGTAGTTTCATATCGTTCAGAAAAGGTTTAACATGACAGACCGTAAGCGTGCCCTGATCACTGGAATCACAGGACAAGATGGATCGTATTTAAGCGAACTTTTGCTGGAGAAAGGCTATGAAGTTCATGGCATTATTCGGCGGAGTTCCTGTTTTAATACGGATCGAATTGATCACATTTACAAAGATCCCCATAACCCCGAAGCCCAGTTGTTCTTGCACTATGGGGATTTGACCGACGGGACAACCCTCCGCCGAATTATTGAAGAAGTTCAGCCAGTCGAGATCTACAACCTAGGAGCCCAGTCCCACGTCCGAGTCAGCTTTGACTCTCCCGAATATACTGTGGATGCAGTAGGCATGGGGGTTTTGCGTCTGTTAGAAGCCATTCGAGATTACCAGCAACGTACAGGGATTGAAGTCCGATTTTATCAAGCTGGATCTTCAGAAATGTTTGGCAAGGTGCTTGAGGTTCCGCAAACGGAAACAACCCCTTTCTACCCCCGGAGTCCCTACGCCTGCGCCAAAGTCTATGGTCACTGGCAAACCATTAACTATCGGGAGTCCTACGGGTTATTTGCCTGCAATGGCATTCTCTTCAATCACGAGAGTCCGCGCCGGGGAGAAACCTTCGTTACCCGTAAAATTACCCGAGCAGTGGCCCGAATTGCCACCAACCGCCAGAAAGATCTTTACATGGGTAACCTGGATTCTAAGCGGGACTGGGGTTATGCCAAGGACTATGTTCGGGCGATGTGGTTGATGCTGCAACAAGATGTCCCCGATGACTATGTAGTCGCCACCAACGAAACCCACTCCGTTCGAGAATTCCTGGAGATTGCCTTTAGTCATGTCAACCTGAACTGGCAGGACTACGTTAAGTTTGATCAGCGCTATATCCGCCCTGCCGAAGTTGATTTGCTTATTGGCGATCCCCATAAAGCTAGAACAAAACTAGGTTGGGAGCCCAGTATAACCTTTGAAGATTTAGTCAATCTCATGGTTGATGCGGATCTCAAGGCAGTGGATGGGAATAAAGAATTAGGAAATGGATTTGATTAGACAGAATCCACGATTCAGTTCCAGGATTCAGTCAAATATTTGATTGAATATTCGCTCACTGAGGCTTTAGTTCATGGACATATTGAATCTACAGGACAAGCGAATTTTAGTGACTGGCGGAGCAGGGTTTCTTGGTCGTCAGGTAGTTAATCAGCTTCTTGAAGCGGGATCGAGCTTAGACAAGATTACAATTCCTCGTTCTAGTGAGTGTGATTTGCGCTCCCTGGTGGCTTGTCAGCGGGCCGCCGATCAACAGGATGTGATTATCCATTTAGCGGCCCATGTGGGCGGTATTGGCCTCAATCAGTTGAAACCAGCGGAGTTGTTCTATGACAATTTGATGATGGGAGCCCAGTTAATTCATGCAGCCTATGAAGCGGGGGTACAAAAGTTCGTCTGTGTCGGGACAATTTGTGCCTATCCGAAGTTTACACCGGTGCCCTTCCAGGAGGATGATCTATGGGAGGGCTACCCAGAAGAGACCAATGCTCCTTATGGAATTGCCAAGAAGGCTCTCCTGGTACAATTGCAAGCGTATCGCCAGCAATATGGATTTGACGGCATCTATTTGCTACCGGTGAATCTATATGGCCCAGAGGACAATTTCAACCCCACAAGTTCCCATGTGATCCCGGCTCTGGTTCGTAAGGTCTACGAAGCTCAGAAACGAGGAGACAAATCACTTCCGGTTTGGGGAGATGGCAGTCCGAGTCGAGAGTTTCTCTACTCAACGGATGCCGCCCGGGGCATTGTCTTGGCCACTCAACGGTACAACCAGCCTGATGCCGTTAATTTGGGTACCAATCAGGAGATTACAATTCGGGATCTGGTTGAGCTGATTTGCGAATTGATGGAGTTTCAGGGGGAAATCGTCTGGCAAACGGACAAGCCCAACGGCCAGCCTCGCCGTTGCCTGGATACCCAGAGGGCGAAAGATCGGTTTGGCTTTGTTGCAGAAGTGGATTTTCGCCAGGGCTTGAAAAATACGATTGACTGGTATCGTCAGCATCCTGATCCGCTACTGGCTTAAGGATTGGTTTTGGGCTTGGGTAACTCAGGCTCTTACCCTGACCTGTTATCAGTGTAACTTTGCCTGAAAACAGTGCACAATTAAAACCCAACATTCCCAGAGAATTGCCTGGGAATGTTGGGTTTATCAGGCCTTGGATTAACCTTGAGCGGCAACAGGCTTCAGGTTTCAGAGGCGGATGAGGTACTAAACATCGGGGCAAGATAGGCCGCAAGGGCGCAGATCAAGAATGCGGCAATATTGCGAGTCAGAGGTACCCAATCGGCAGTTCGGGTGATGACTGGCCCAATCCCAAAGGCGATAAACAGGATTCCCCACAGGGGTGAAAAAATTAAGGCCCATTGCCAGGCGATCGCCTGTCCCGGTTTGCGGGGAATTGCAGCAATCCCGCAGATGACTCCCCCGAGAGCAGAGGTCACCAGCGTCAAAATCCACTGTTCTCGAGGTAAACCTGGAACAACCCGACATCCGCCTTTTAGCAGACACGATTTGACGGCTTCGAGGGATTGATGATAGATTGATCTTCCCCATTGTCCCGCACAAAAAATTGATTACCATAGCGAGTTTGCAGCTCAACCCAAAAGGTGCGGGACAGCAAAGCATAAAAACTCCGGCCCACATTAAAATTCAGAATATTACCTCCACGCTGATCCGCCACCAGTAGCAAGCTTTTGGTATCCAGATCCCAGTAATCCTTGACGGCTCGCCCGGGGGTCTGATCAAACTGGGTCAACACCCTCAGTTTCCAGCCGGTCTCGGCTTCAAACTCCTTGAGCTCCTGGGATAAAGCCTCTTCCTGAACCCCAGTCAAGAGCTCTGCCAGATCAATAATCGGAGTTTGAATCTTGGGAAGCAGCTCTGGATTGTCAAAGGCATAGGCAGCAGGAGCAACAGCCCAACTCAACAGCCCAAAACTGATCGCCAACAAAAATACCCAGGCTCCACGGAACCATGTCTGCTTCATAGGACAAATTTTAACTGCCTCAAATTGTGAATCATTAAATAAAGTTGTTAACCCTGGGATCATCTAAAACTCATAATTCTTTACATTTTTTAACTTTAGCACATAATTATCCTCAGATTTCCCTGGGCCAGCTAGGGCTGAAAACCTGTAATGATTTGTCGCGATCGCCCCCTGCCAATTCCCCAGGAATCAGTCAAAATATAACAATAAACTTGTTGGTACTATCCGTACTGACTATCAGTATTCATCTAAGGAGTTGCCGTGGCAAATACCAGTAACTTCCGTCGAGCCATGCAAGAGGCAAAAACCAAGCCGTTGGTTGGGCCTAATGTCATTGCCAATGCTCTCCCCTTTGTGGGAGGTGGATTGGTGTTGACTGCCGTGGGGACTTTCGGCGGTCTAAAAGTTTTAGAAACCAATCCTGGCATCTTTTTCACTACGTTCATTGTTGCCATCATTCTGGAGTTGGTACTATTTTTCGTTGCTCAAGGGATTGCCGCCAAGGGCAACAACAGCGTTGCCCTGCCCCTATTGGCAACCTACAGTCTGCTGACGGGGTATACCCTGAGCGGCCTAGTCAATAATGTGCTGAATACTAACGTTGGCATTCAGGGTATTGGCTTTGCCGCCCTCGGATGTGGCGTTACCTTTGTGATTGCCCGGCAGATTGGCTCCAACCTCTCCGATGAGGATGGCATGGCCCTGACTAAAACGGTACAACTGGGAATTATGGCCCTGTTGGTGGTGGTCTTGGGTCAGTTTGTCTTTGCCCTGTTTGGTGGACAAACTCCAAATTTCCTGGAGATTGCGATTTCGGGAATTGGGGTGTTTTTGTTTGCGGGGTCAGCGGTAGTGGATTTTTATATTCTGCCTCGGGTCTATCGGGACGATCAGTATCTCTCCGCTGCCTTGTCCATGTATCTGACCTATGTCAACTTGTTTATCTTTATCCTGCGGCTGCTAGGAGCGCTCAATCGCAGGTAGGATTCAAGGATGTGTCCTGTTTCCCAAGAACCCGACCCGAGTTGGGTTCATAAACTTTAATGTTTAACCTACGGGTTTTCATCTCAGGTCAGCCGTTTGAACCGAAAGAACCGACATGAAAAATTATCAGAATTGGCCCTGCCATTCTGGAGAGTCGGGTTGGCAAGTCCTGCCGAATTGACGGGCACGACTTAATCTGCAATTCTTGAAAAAAATTCCGTGGTATTGTATGGTCTCTTCTACTGTTTCTCCTGACACGGTATTGCATCAGTTGAGCTGGCGCTACGCCGTCAAAAAATTTAACTCCAGTCGAGTTATTCCTGATGAGATCTGGAAAGTTCTAGAACAGAGCCTGGTGCTGGCCCCATCTTCTTTTGGATTACAGCCCTGGAAGTTTTTTGTAGTGCGGGATCGGGAGATTCGTCAGCAATTGGTGGAGCATTCCTGGGGACAAACTCAAGTGGTGGATGCGTCCCATCTTGTGGTTCTAGCGATCAAACGTGACGTTGATCCGGCGGATGTTGATCGCTACATTGATCGCATGGCCGAAGTCAGACAAACTCCGACCGAGAAGCTCCAGGGATTTGCTGATGTGGTTAAAGGATTTCTGAAGCAACCCCCCTATCCCCCTTGACTTGAATGCCTGGTCAACTCGTCAGGTCTATCTTGCCCTTGGCCAATACATGACCTGCGCCGCCATGTTAGGCATTGATACCTGCCCGATGGAGGGATTTGTGCCTGATCAGTATGATCAGATTTTAAACCTTCCTGCCCAGGGATATCACGCCGTAGTGGTCTGTCCTGCGGGCTATCGGGCAGCCGACGATAAGTATGCGGAGATGCCAAAGGTGCGCTATCCGACTGACGTGGTGGTGGAGTATATCTAGGGACTGATACTTGAAGCCAAAAATCCTAGGAAACGTTGACAATAACCAGAGGAAATCCGGGGAGATAAGATTCAAAACTATCTGGAGAATCGCCTGTGACATCTGATGAACACATCCTGACCCAGTTTCCTTCCCATCGATTGATTTCGGTGTTGGGGGTACTGCAACGGTTACGAATTCAATCCAAGCAGAGTCAGGATCAGCCCGTCCCCTACACCACTTTTCATCTGCGAGGCGGAGGGGACATTTCCGGATGGCTACTAGATATGGCGGAGGATCATGGCCATACTGTTGTTCTGGTTCATGTTTCTGCTGATCAATCCAATTCTCAGCCCGACATCTGCTACTTTGAACTGGATGAACTTCAGGCGATTACGGTTCACAATGCGATCGTTGCGGCAGATGCCCTATCATTTGGGGCAATTGAGGTATTGTCTGGAACGGACTCTCCGACTCAGATGTCCCTGCAACGGCGGGCTGATGATTTGGCCCATGAGCTTTCGGGGCTGATTGGTCATCCGATGAGAATCACTATCCAAACCCCGGTTGATACCATTGATGGACTCAGTCGCAACCGCATGGTCAGGGGTCTAGAGCAAGTGGCCGGAGTATTGAAGCTGCTGGCAGGTTCAGCGATTGGTCAGGAAGCCCTGGGCTCTCGGGTGTCTGAGGTGCGGGTGATGTTATCGCCTCAGCCTCGCCATGTGGAGTTGAACCAGGGGATATTAACGGTGTCTTTTGGGAATGAGCCGATTTCAGGACAGGAAGAGCTCCACGATTTGATTGCCGCAGCGCTTTAAAGCCGGAAATCAGCACCCGTTACGCTTCTCAATAAGCTTCTTAAAAGTGTTAGCAGGTTCGCAACATGGAAGGGTCAATTCTCTGGTGGATCAGGGGATTGAACAATGGCCAGACCGAAAATATTGTTTAGAGCAGAGAGAAAGCAGAGAGAAAATAGAAGCTGATTGTCAAGGTCTCAAATTAACGATCGCGATCAGATCCCTGTCTTAAAGGGACTTGGGAACGAGGTGATCGAGGGAAATAGGGACTGGGATCCTCGGCAATCCAGCCAAATTCAGAATTATAGCGGATCTCAAAATGCAGATGGGGGCGATCGCTGTCGGGCTGTCCTGTTGTCCCCACAGTTCCTAGGGTCTCTCCACCTCGAACCTTCTGGCCGGTTTTTACGGAAACCTGATCGAGGTGAGCATAGCGGGTTTGGCGACCCGCCGGATGATTGACCACGACTAAATTTCCATAGTCCTGCCGTTCCCCGGCAAAAGCGACAGTCCCTTCCCCCACTGCCAGTACTGGAGTTCCAACCGCTGCATCAAAATCGATACCGGTATGAAATGCTACGGCAGTTCTTCCCGGATACAATTGCCAGCCATAGCCGAGCTGCACTAGGGCAAATTCTGGCAAAGGGTAATCAGACAATATCGTTAAGGCTGGAGGGATTTCACCGGCTGGACTCCAATTGACCCCCGGAATGAAAACAACCCCCGGTTCCTGTTGGCAACCATTGGCTTCAAAGATGACATCGGCCTTGACCTTGTAGCGCTGGGCGATCTCCCGCCAGGTCGTTCCAGGGGGAAGTGCAACTTGAATGCCGTTGTAGGGGGGGATCAGGATTTCCTGACCGGGAGGAAGTTGACCGGTTCGCAGGCTGGGATTCATCCCTAGCAAGGTGGCGGGAATCAGATTATACCGGCGGGCAATGGTTTCTAAGGTTTCTCCGGCAGCGATCCGATGGCGCTGCAAACGACTCAAAACCGGGACAGGACAGATCTCTTGAGCTTCTGTAGAGGAACTGTCTGCCCCAGCAAGGGAGGCTTGAGTCAGTCCAATTCCGACAAAAGCTATCAGGGTTCCCAGTAGAGGATTGACCAGCAGAAGATTTTGTAGAGTGCCAAATCCAACCCAGATCCTGTTTGAGGATTTTCCGGGTCGCGGCTTTCGGATTATTCCCATTGCAGCAAAAATGCTAGAAAGTGTGCTATGCAGTGCGATTATCTATGGGGTATTAAGATGGGGTATTAAGATGGAGTATTAAGAGTTGTCAAGCAAAATTCTTAAGAAAACTGTTACAAGTTAATCAGTTGATTGCCCCCCGGATCGGTTACCCTATCGTTACTTGAGAATCATCACAGTTTTTCGATGAGATGAGTTAGATTGGATAATAGACTTTAATTCAATCACGAATGGACTCCTGATTCATTCTAGCGAACAGAGTTTGTTTCAGGATCCTTCCTATAGCCACTTCCTGGCTTAGCTCAGCCGACTCGCTCAGCCCACTAGTTCAACAGATTAGTTCAACAGACTAATCGTTAACCTAAAGTTCCTTGTTTCCTGTCAGAAGTGAACAAGCTGAACTGAGGGAAAGATGCCACTAACATCAGCACAGATGAACTTATCATTCAAGCAATTCACCACCTATCTGACTCTACTCTCGATTGGGGGAGGGGCAGGATGGTTGGGAAATCAATATCTTCAAGCTCAAAATCAGGCCAATAGCACTTCAATTATTCCTGTGGTTCGACCCCTACCTTCCAATTCCCTACCCTCAATTCCGGAGAATCGGATTGTGGAACGGAGCAGCCCCAACTTTATTGCTGAGGCTGCAGAGCGAGTTGGGGCCGCTGTGGTGCGGATTGATGCTAGCCGCAAGGTGACCAGCGAAGAACCCGGAACCTTCAACAACCCCTTACTCAAACGGTTTTTTGGCGATCGCCTGCCAGAACCAGATCAGCGGATTCGTCAGGGTACGGGATCGGGGTTTATTTTGAGCCCGGATGGTCGCTTGATTACCAATGCCCATGTGGTGAACGGGGCAGATATTGTCAAGGTGACTTTAAATGATGGTCGTACCTATGAAGGCAAGGTCAAGGGGGTGGATGATTTAACTGATGTTGCGGCGGTCAAAATTGAGGCCAAAGATCCGTTTCCTGTGGCGGCAGTGGGTCGATCTGATGACATTATTCCGGGGCAGTGGGCGATCGCCATTGGTAATCCCCTGGGTCTGGATAATACGGTAACAGTGGGGATTATCAGTGCTACCGGGCGTTCCAGTTCCCAGGTGGGGATTCCAGACAAACGAGTTCGATTTATTCAAACCGATGCCGCCATCAATCCTGGCAATTCTGGGGGGCCTTTATTAAATGACCAAGGAGAAGTGATCGGCATTAACACGGCCATTCGAGCCAATGCCCAGGGATTGAGTTTTGCCATTCCGATTGAGACGGCCCTGCGGATTGCTGAACAGCTCTTTACCAAAGGCAAAGCCGATCACCCATTCCTGGGGGTGCAGATGGTTGAGCTCAATCCTATGATCAAGCAGGAAATGGCTGAGCAGCTTGAGATGGAGCTAGGAGCGGATCGCGGGGTGCTGATCGTTCGGGTGGTGGAGAATTCTCCCGCTGCCAAGGCTGGGCTGTTGAAGGGAGACATTCTCCAAAAAGTAGGCGAAGTGACAGTGAGTACCCCGTCTCAAGTCCAAGAGCAGGTGGAAGTCAGCGCCGTGGGAGCAGAATTAGAGGTTATGATTGATCGGGCTGGCAAAGCTCAGACCCTCAAAATTCGCACTGAAGCGTTTCCGACATCGGCCCTGAGTGGAGAAGATTAGGAACTGTGATGAAATACCGAATCAAATGCCGATCAGACTCAGACAGAAACCTTGGGGTAGGGATAAGGGAATTTCACCTCAGCGTTCCTGGTCTCTGAAATCGGGTTTGGGTGAACGCTGAACTGAGCTTGCTTGGGTAAAAGTAGAATCCAAATGCATTCTCTGCTCCATCTGGCGCAGAAAATATCCTGTCATCATAGCTGATGCTAACAACCCTGCCAGATTCTCTCGATTTGTTGTGATCTGAACATCAAAGTCATCGGAGGGTAGGACTCCGATCAAACCCTGAACATTTTTGGAGATGATTTCTTTGATCTCAGGAGTGGCAGATTGAGCAACCTGAGCCAGAATGTCAGGATGCTGGTGCTGCAGATAGTTCAGTAGGGGGTTTTCCGAAGCCTCAGTGCTATTTGATTTCAGAAAGTCAGAATTAAAAACCATTAGGTTAAGTCTAAACGTTTAGCCTTGTCCCTCCAGTGTATCGTATGAATTGAGACAGGTGACAGTAAATTAGATCTTTCCCAGGTTATTTATCTTAGATTACTTTATCAGGAAGCAAAAAAGCAATGATTCTGCTTCCTTAGAAGAATCGGCTCATTTGCAGGTGAATCAAGGTTCTATAGGATTCCACACAAAAATATAAAAACTTTCTGAAGTAGTTGTGTTTAGATAGAACTGTAGCCAGTTGCCAGGAACACAGAATGGAAGTCAATCAATTGCTCCAATGCTACGAGCAAGGGGATCGGGACTTTACCGGGGTCGATCTCAAAGGCGTTGATCTCAATGGGGCCATCTTGGTGGGGGTTGATTTTTCCAGAGCCAATTTGACAGGGGTCAACTTCAGTCGAGCTTTTCTGATTCGGGCGAAACTCAATCAGGCTTGCCTGCATCGAGCCAATCTCGGCTTTGCCAAGATGAACGAGGCAGAACTGATGCAATCTAACCTGACTAAAGCCAATTTGAGTGGGGCATTTCTAGTGAAAGCTCAATTATTCCAAGCCAACTTGAGTGGAGCGAGGCTACCGGGTACAAATTTACGGGGGGCATTGCTGACCCATGCCAATCTCTGTAGCACCGATTTACAAGGGGCTAACCTTCGGGAAGCCAATCTAGCTCAAGCCAATCTCAAGTGGGCCAATCTGTCAGGGGCCAAATTAATCGCCGCTCAATTATCCGGAAGTGCATTGACAGGTGCGAATTTCAGACGGGCTTACTTGAATGGGACTGACCTGAGTAGCCTGGATCTTGATGGGGTAAATTTCAGTGAAGCTCGGTTGAGTGGGGCCAATTTCGCTCAAGCCAGTCTGATTTCAGCCAATCTCATGGGGGCCCAAATGCGATCAGTTCATCTGGGCCATACCAATCTTTCGGGAGCCAACTTCAAGGGGGCTGACTTAAAGCGGGCTAACCTGAGTTGGGCTCAACTCACTCAAACCAACTTGCAGCAAGCCGATCTAACAGAGGCGATGCTGATGGGGACTGACTTGAGAAATGCTGAACTCACCGGGGCGCTTTTGCCGGAGTCTTGGAGACGCTATCTGGAGCTGACTCATTTGGGAGTTGGGTTCAGTAAAATCATGGGGGATGAAATCAAGGCCAGCTAATTAAGATTAATCTTGATCTTGAAAAAATATTTATCCACTGATTGTATCTACTGAATGGCAACTCAATTTGGAATTGTACTGGTCACTGTCCCAAATCGCTCTGAAGCTGAATCCATGGCAAAATTCCTGGTTGAGGCAAAGTTGGCAGCCTGTGTCAGTCTGATGCCAATTCACTCTATTTATCCCTGGCAGGGAGACCTGTGCTCCGAGGAAGAATGGCAACTGATCATCAAAACAGACCTGACTCAATTTGATCAACTCGCTACAAAAGTTCAAGCCATTCATCCCTATGAAGTCCCAGAACTGATCGCTCTGCCGATTGTGGCTGGAAGCTCTGGCTATCTGAATTGGATGGCTGAGCAGGTTACGCCAGACTAGGATCAGGAAAAACAGCAGACTGAACGACACGGCAATAAAAGTCAGCTGCGAAACAAGCGGGAGTATTGGGTTTCATGGGCCATACTTGCCAATCCCAATCCCCAACTACAACTGACTAAATCTTCGTCTTCTAAAGTCAGAATATGGGCCATTGCCTCAGGCAGAATGAATTGAATTTTGGACAGTAATTTCTGCCCTGCCGTTTGCCCAAGGGGAATTAATTTCACCCCTGCACCAATCAAATTGCTCACCCAACTTTGCAGGTATCCCAGCACCGCAAACTCGGGGTTAATATTCCAGTAAGCCCCGGCAATCCCAAACGCTACGGCATAGTTACAGGGTTTACCGATAGCAGCAATACAGGTTTTTAGATCAACTCTTAGATCAACTAAATTTGAGGGTGAATCAACTGACTTAATTGGGTCTAACTCCAACAGCAACCGGATTAAGCTTCCCCCCATTTGCCAGCTTTGTTGTCTCAGTTCTGAAGTGTCTCGGCTAGCACTGAGCCAGGAATTCCAATGGGTAGCTTGGGCTAAATGACCATCTTTAATGCTGTTTAAAATCCTCAACATTACAGCCGCTTCCAAACGAATTGTCCCGTAGGTTAGTTCTTGAATCAACCAGTGTTCCAGGTCAAGGTCAGTTTGAATAATCTGTTGCTCAACCAAAGCTTCTAGCCCTTCCGAGTAGCTGTAGGCTCCCAAAGGAAGGGCTGGGCTGGTGAGTTGCAGTAAGTTGAGCATCGAGTTCATTTGACTAAGGATCATACAGCAATCAGCAATAATTTATGCAATGGGGGAAGGGGGCGTTTCCCTCTTGCTTGGGGATTTCGTTCCCAGACCCTACTCTCGCTTTTTTCCAGGATTGATTTAGATACAGTAATTACAAATCATTGTAATTACTGTATATGCTACGCTATAGCGTAAGTGGTGATTTTAGAGCTTGAGGATCGCCAATTAATTAACTAACCTAATTGAATTAAGTAAGTCAATTTTCTAGAAACCAATCCTGATCCATTTCGTCATTCACCTTCAGCCTTCTAGATAGCGCTGTTATGCGAACTTCCTTTACTGCCTCCATGGCTCATTTGGCTACCTTTATCACTGTCACAATCATTGGGATTGCAACCGCTACAACTGCTACTTCGGCCTTTGATCCATTTCGCAACTCCACCACGGCTCGGATTACTGAACCGGATACGGGGCTGGCTTTCAACGCATTGTTTGAGCAAGGAAACTATCAGGACACCGAATATTATCTCCGACAGGCAGAAGCTAAAAATTCAAAAGAGCCGATCACCTATGCCCTGTTAGCGGCTCTGGCTTACCAACAGGAGGACTGGAATAGCCTCAAATCCTACGCCTCTAAGACCCTGGAAACGGCCCAAGCCTTGGTCAATTCTGGGGATCCGCTGCGGGGAAACTTGTATCTCGCCGTGGGAAATTTTTTAGAGGGAGGTTATATTCTGGCAACGGAAGGCAATCTTCAGGGCGCTTCCCAAGCTCTAAAAAAACTTCAGGTTGTGTTTGATTATATTGATACCGCTCAAAAAATCGACCCCAATGATCCAGAGTTGAATTTAGCCAAGGGATACATGGATTTGCTGCTATCGCTGCACCTGCCCTTTTCCAGTTCAAAAGCCGCCATCGAAACCCTGAAAAATGGCAATCCCAGTTATCTGGCTGACCGGGGCCTCGCGATCGCTTACCGGGATTTAGGCCAGCACCAAAAGGCTTTAGAATTTGTCAATCAAGCCCTGGAAAAAACCCCCAATAACCCTGAAGTACTCTATCTCAAAGCTCAAATTCTCTCTGCTCTGGGTCGAAAAGACAACAACAATTCTCAGGTTTTGGGGGAAGCCAGGAACAACTTTGCCCAGGCATTACGTCAACCGGAGCGACTCCCCAAACGGATGGTGGCTCAGATTTTTTATGAACAGTGTAAAACTCTGAATCGTCTGGATAATCAGAGTCGCGCCTGTGATCCGCTGCGGGATCAGATCAAGGAAAATCAGGGATTCTTTGGGCCAGTTGCAGAGAAAATGCCTGCTCTATAGATATAGATTTGGCATGACAGGTTCAGCTTCAATCTTAAGTTCAATTTTAAATTCAATCTCAAATTGGTTCTGGTTCATTCAACCTTAAATCCTCAGCTCAGTAGCTTGACGCAATTCATTAGAAGATTGATGGGGGGCGAAGCTCCAAACCCCCTTCTGTTTAACAATGAATGACAACCACCTATTTAGAGCAATCACAAGTGATTTGTGAAATGGGATTTGGGGACAGTCACCCTCACTTTTTCCCCGATTGGTTTAGGATTGCCGTAGACGATCAGTACAAATCATGATGGATGTGAAGTATGGATGTGAAATTTCGCGAGTTTAATCCGTTTGATGTCTGGATCTGGTTAAAGTTCAGTACGGTTCCCTCTAATATTGAACAACAATATGTTGAAGAGTTGTTTGACTCCTGGTTTCTCATGGGGAAATTGGGAGGATTCAATGCTGAAAATATTCAGGTACAGGAGATGGGAGTTGACCTGAATTATATGAACTATGATACCGACAATGCTGAAAATAGCATGATGGCTCTCATGCACAATATGGGTCAGGTTGAATATGAGGGAATGTGGGCTAGATGTTGGTTTGATTTGGGCACCAGTGATGCTTTATCTCTTGATATTTTGATCAACTCATTTCAGCAATTGAGCAAAGAATATGTTGAAATTGAGGAACTGATCATTGGCGGTCAAAATCCAGATTGGCCCGTAGAATTTAGAACCAGCAGCCTCTTTGACCATTCAGCTGATAATAATTAACCTTCACCTTCCAACTGTCGCTGAATAGCCTCAACTACCGTTTCAACCACCTTAACCCGGGCATAATATTTGTCATTGGCGGCTACAATGCTCCAGGGGGCTGTGGGGGTGTGGGTTCGCTGGATCATCTGGTTCACCGCAACTTCATATAAGGGCCATTTTTCTCGATTGCGCCAGTCCTCGTCGGTCAGTTTGTAGCGCTTGTAGGGATTGCCCTGACGTTCCTGGAACCGTTGGAGTTGGGTGTCGGGATCAATCTGCAGCCAGAATTTCACCAGCACATAACCAGCACTGGTAAGCTGATCCTCAAATTGATTGATTTCCTGGTAAGCCCTACGCCATTCAATCTCTGTGGCCAAGGTTTCTACCCGTTCAACCAGTACCCGTCCATACCAGGTGCGATCAAAAATAGCAATTTTGCCCGCCGCCGGTAGATCCCGCCAGAACCGCCAGAGGTAATGGTGGGCTAGTTCAGGTTGGGTCGGGGCTGAAAATGCATGGACTTCATAGCTGCGGGGGTCGAGGATATCAGTGAGTCGCTTGATGGCTCCCCCTTTCCCCGCCGCATCCCAACCCTCGAAGAGGATCAATACTGGAATTTTCTGCTCATGGAGTTGGCGCTGAAGTTGGCTCAATCGCACCTGTTCTGAGGTTAAATGTTGTTTGTATTCCTTAGAAGATAGGGACTGGCTCAGATCAACTTTGGCCAGAGGATTGGGCTCGGTAGGATCGAGTTTTTCCTGGGGAGGCAGGGCGATCGCAGGCGGCTGAATTTGCAGTCGTTCCAGGGCTTCTTTGATCCGGGCAACCATGGTCGAGAGGACTTTAATCTGGGCGTAGCGGCGACAATCCGATTCAACTAATGTCCAGGGAACCGGGCCAGTGCTGGTATAAATAATCATTTCTTCTGCCAGACTGCTATAGGTTTCATAGTGTTTAGCCTGTTGCCAGTCCTCCGGTCGGATTCTCCAGGCATTCAGTTGATCATTGGCGGCTTTTTTCAAGCGCCGTTTCAGTTCTTTTTGACTGAGATGTAACCAGAACTTGGCAATCACGGCACCATCATCTGCAAGCTGACGCTCAAAGCTATTGATCTGGCCCATGGTCATGGGCACCTCCGGGGGCGTTAACCGCTTGAATAGTCGATCTTCTAGCACCCGAGTATACCAACTGTGATAGAAAATACTGATCTGGCCTCGAGCGGGCAGTTTTTGCCAGAATCGCCAGAGAAAAGGATAGCGGAGTTCCTCTGGGTTCGATGGCCAGATTGGATGAACAATAAACCCCCGGGGATCCATGTAGCCCACCATTTTTTTGACCAGGGCTCCTTTCCCCGCCCCTGCCCAACCCTCGAGGACAATAATTACCGGAAGCTGCTTTTGCCAGCAGAGATGTTGGAGCGATCGCAACTCTCGCATTAAATCCCTAATTTGTTCTTTGTAGGTTTCCTTATCCAAGGATTGGGGGAGCATGGCGCTAAACATGGGCTAATCTCTATCTACAGGTATGACTTTCATCAAGTATAAGTAGCTGGGCTTATTTAAATGTAGGATAGGCCAGGAATAGGTAACCTGGGGTTGAGTTACGTGCCTCAACCCAACTCCAGTAAGTCTGACACTTTATGATGCTTTCCTAGCTGGAGACAGAGGAAATGATTAAATGTAAGTCAGTCAGGAATATCTATCTAAACCGATCATTCAATTCCCTAACTGACCTATGGCCCTGACTATTGTTGTCAAAATTGGTACCTCCAGCTTGACTCAACCTGAGACCGGAACTCTAGCCCTGTCCACGTTAGCATTGCTGGTAGAAACCCTAACCCAATTGCGTCGTCAAGAACATCGGGTAGTGTTGGTCTCTTCTGGGGCAGTGGGGGTAGGTCGGGCCCGTCTGGGATTGCGCGATCGCCCCCGGACTATTGCCCTCAAACAGGCCGTTGCCGCCGTGGGGCAGGGTCGGTTGATCCGGGTCTATGACGATCTGTTCACTTCCCTAGATCAACCCATTGCTCAAGTGCTTTTAACCCGAGGGGATTTGATTCAGCGGAGTGGTTATGTAAATGCGTACAATACGTTTCAGCAATTGCTCCGATTGGGGGTGATTCCGGTGGTGAATGAAAACGATACGGTGGCCGTTGAAGAGTTAAAATTTGGCGATAATGATACTCTATCGGCCCTGGTGGCAAGTTTGGTAGAGGCGGACTGGTTATTTCTGCTGACCGATGTGGATAAGCTATATTCCGCTGACCCCCGCAACAATCCCCATGCTCAACCGATTGATCTGATTACCCACATGAAGCAATTACGAGATCTGCAGGTGGAAATGGGCAATTCTCAGAGCGGTTGGGGGACAGGTGGTATGATCACCAAAATTGAAGCCGCTCGAATTGCCACCAGTTCAGGGGTACGAACCGTGATCACCGATGGCAAAAGTCCGGCAAATTTAGCCAGAATTCTTCAGGGAGAAGCCCTCGGGACTCAGTTTGAGCCGAGTCCCCGCCCCGTGAATGCCCGAAAGCATTGGATTGCCCATGTGTTGCCGCCCGTGGGTAAGCTCTATCTAGATCCTGGAGCCATTAAAGCGATTTGTCGAAAAGGGAAATCCTTGTTGGCTGCTGGGATTACCCAAATTGAAGGCCCATTTCGATTCCAGGATGCGGTACAGCTTTGCAATGCAGATGGTGGTGAAGTAGCTCGGGGTCTGGTGAACTATAGTAGCCTGGAGCTAGAGCAAATCAAAGGCTGTCATTCTGAAAACATTCCTCAAGTTCTGGGTTATGTTGGGGCAGATACTGTGATTCATCGGGATAACTTAGTCATCTCTGAAGAACAATAACCCACTCACCTGGTTCGATCAGAAAACGACTCAAGACTTTCTAGCAATTTGTCAGGGAAATGGACTAGATGAACTTGCAAGCCTGGAGATTTTAGCTCGATGGCTAGGATTGGTAGATAGATCAATGGCTAGATCAATGGCGTTCCCTCCAGACAAGCCTCATCCAATACCGCTCCAATCCATTGAGTGTTTTCAACGATCGCACAAAGTAAATTAGCCCGTTCCAAGTTGGTACCCCGCAGAATTGCCCCACTGAGGTTAGCTTCCTCTAGATCAGCTTGAGATAGGTCAGTGCCAGACAGGTTGGTATTGCGGAGATCGGCCTGCTGGAGGATTGATTTGACGAAACTTGCCCCCCGCAGATCGGCCCCTTGAAAGTTGATCCCGCTCAAGTCAAGGTTGCTGAAAATGGCTCCGGCTAGGAACGCTCCAGCAAAACTGGCTTCTTCAACGGTGGCATCCAGCAAAATTGCCCCCCGCAGGTCAGCATTGCGAAAATCTGCCCCAATTAAACTAGCTCCAGTTAGATCAGCCCCACGAAGATTGGCCCGGAGATTAGCTCCCTGGAGATTAGCTCCCTGAAGGTTGGCTCCAGTTAGATTGGCCTGGGACAGGTCTACATCTGCCAGATTTGCCCCTGATAAGTCTACTCCCGGTAAATGGGCCTGGATTAAATCCCGCAATTGACCCCGTCGAACTTTATCAATATCAATATCAGGATTCATGACACCTACTTCTGTTAATTTGACTTGACACGCTTGGGGGTAGGGATTTCTTCTAGCCAGATATTGGGTAACTGACTGGGTCGATCCGGTAGTTGCATTAAACCCATTTCCACCAGTCGCACCACCGTTCCCAGGGAATTGACCAGCTCGGGATCAAAGCGAATCTCACTGAGGTTCTGACAGTCTTCGAAGGCTTCCCCTAAGCCCAGGGCAGGCCGTTGACCTCGGGATCGAGTAAGCTCTTGGAAGTGAGAAATCAACCCCAGAATTCGAGCCTGGAGATTAATTTCTTCCCCTTGCTGACCATCCGGTTTTCCACTACCATCCCAGTACTCTAGCTGATGAGCAACAATTTCTTGAACTGCCCCCAACTCAGGCATGGAATTCAGTAATCGGGCTCCAATCAGGGCGCGATCGCGCCAGAATCCTAGAGTTGCATCATTCATCTCCGCTTGACTCTGGGTAAATACTTCCATAGGGGCCGAGGTCAGCCCAATCCGATAGAGCAGTCCTGCAAGTTGCAATCGTCTGAGTTTGACCGTTGGCAGGTCTAATAACTGTCCTAATGTTTCACACAGGGCTGCCACCTGAAGGGAGCCATAGGGATTGGCCTGATCCCGTTCATCCACCCGTTGGGCCATCCGCAGAAAGGCTTGTAGTTTATTGGCGCTGAGGTTACGACTGACTCGCTTGGCCTGACCCTCGAGTTCCCATAATTCCTGGGTTTGGCGATTGAGGGTGACTAGTTCCTGCTGGGAGGTTTGAAGATAGGTCACAATCCGAGACACTACCCCGCTCAAGTCTGGAACGGTAGGATTCTGAATTTTCAAAATATCCTGATATTGCTCACTCAGGCGATCGCACAGTTCAGGATTGTAAACTCGTAAACGATCAATCAAAATCTCCGTTGTCTTGCAGACCATGTCCCGCTCAAATGTCCAAAGACCATAAAACTTGCGCTCTGTATCAATGGTAGGTTTCCCCTGGGGCAGGTATTCGGTGTCGGAAAGCTCGTGGCACAGCACCATTGCCGTATAGCCTGGGGCCAGAATTACCAGATTCCACTCCATGATCATGCTGTCATTGCGATCTAGATCCAC
The DNA here is from genome assembly GCA_012033335.1 of Oscillatoriales cyanobacterium RM2_1_1. Classification (GTDB taxonomy): domain Bacteria; phylum Cyanobacteriota; class Cyanobacteriia; order Cyanobacteriales; family Microcoleaceae; genus JBHJGO01. The sequence goes on along the minus strand of JAAURB010000041.1, from coordinate 5,773 downwards.
CAAAGAGACATTCTTCAAGCTACCGGTTGGGTGATTGGCAAACCCACTATCCGGAACTGCCCCGATGGCGACATGACGGCAACATGGAGATAAATCATAGTAGCGATCCGCCTCTTGGAGATACCATTTTCCCTCCTGGAATGTGACCAAGACTAGGGGTTGTTGGCTGGGGTCTTCGCTACAGGTTTGAAGAATGTGATCCTCAAGGGCGTGACACAGAGCAACCAGAGTGTTTTTGAAGTACACCCCGAAACTAGGTGGAAGCTGACCGTTAGGAAGTTGAACCTTGAGCTGGTTTAGCGTTGCTGCTGGAATCATTAAAAAAGACAATCCCGACTATTACTAAATATTAACCAAAATTAATTTAAGATGAAACCTACCGCTTAAGTTAATTAACCGAACTTATCAAAGAATTAAGTCATACTGCTCAGTCTACCTGATCCTCCATGAATTGTCTCTGGCCCTGAAGATCATCAATTTGCATCAAAGCTGAGAGAATCTGTCATTAGTTTGCCCCAGCAATTAATCTTTCAAGTCTCTGTTCTAAGTCTCTAAAATCACAGCAGCTAGAACGGGAAGGTTTGTGGGGAGCGTCATATACCCCTATGAAACTGTCCTGGATTTAAGGGCTAAAGCGATAAAACGCCACCAGGGAAGGCATAACCTTCCCTGGAAAAACAGCACTCTCGAGTTTGATCGGATTTAATCCTGGCGATAACAGCCTAAGGATTGGAGCGGCGACGCAGCTTGCCCCCGACAAACGTTACTCCCAATACCGTCAGCCCTAAAATACTGGCCGGTTCAGGGACAGCCTGGGTTTGCAGGTTTGCAGCCATAACCACTCCATCATTGGCACATTCAGCCAGCAGACTGACTAAAGCATCTCCATCAGGCAGCAACGCTTTGTCAAAGCTGAACCCAAATGTTTGGGCTGTCCCGAAGAGGGACTTATTCCCGGTGCCGAAGTCTAGCCCTTGCAGATCGGCGGCGGACAACATACCAATTTTGCCCAGGAAGTCACCGGAGGCAATCACGTTCTGGATGCTGTAGTTGCTGTCGTTGATTTTCTTCTCATAGACGGTCTCGTAGACAGTCTCAGAAACCATTCTGGTTCTTTCTTCCTTAACCAATACGCCATTCTTTCTGACTCTAACGGTGTAGGTTTTAGGAACTCGAATTGTCTTTTTGACCTGCTTGGCAACGGTTTCTTCGGTCAGGTATTGGCGGGCTTCAGTTGCATTCAAGTCACCAAATCCAACTGCTCCCTGCTTGGTTCCGGTTGCCCCAGGGGTTTTGTCCCGGTTGTTGCTTTCTACCCAGCTCTGATAGCTGCTGAAGCTGCCCCAACCACTATTGTCTTGACTCACGCTCTTAGCCTGAACATTGCCATAAACTCCAAGATTGGCAGCCCCAGAGTCATTGGTTCCCGCAAAACGCACTCCAAACAGTTCTCCTGCCGCGCCGGCATCTTTGAAGTTCTTACCTGAAAAGTTAAAGAACAAGTCCCCCCAACCAATATTGCCATCAGCAGCGTGGGCATTGCTGTTACCTAACAATGGAATATTGGCATTGATAGCAACAGAAATCCGATTTTGTTCTTGTTTCATGGCAATTCCAAAGATCTCATAAGCACTGGCGCTGCCGACCCCGACTCCATCAGTACCATCTTTAAAAGAGTCTAAAACAATATTCCACTGTGAACCGACAGTTTTGAAGTCTGCTGCGTTTGCAGCTTGTCCAAAGCTAGAGAATACACAGATTGCAGCAACTAATACTCCGGCTAGTTTTTTGGCGTTGAAAGGTTTCATAGATCTCCTGAATAAAGTAGGTTAATATTGTCTTTCATTAATTTCAATACTACTAGTTTGAATATAAAGATTCAATTGCAAAAATTATTTTTTCTATAAATTTTTGATGAACTTATTTATCCGAAATAACCCTGATATTTGGTGTTAAATATTTGATTGAGATAACAGTAAAATTACTCATAAAGCCAGAGTGGAGTTTAGGGACAAAGTCCCCAAGAAGGAAACAGCGTCTCCTTCAACCCATTTCACAAATCTTTGGTAATTGGGTATATTGAAGATCGATGAGACTAGATAAAACAACTAAATAGGTGATTGTCATTAATTGTTAAATGGCAGAGGGTCTGGGACTTCGCCCCAGGAACGGGGCACTGCCCCCTTTACCTCTACATCAATCTTCTAATTAATTGCGTTAAGCTACTTAGCTCCATAAAGCGACGGCAACTTCTCGTTTAGCGAGAAGCGGTGAGGGATAGATCGTAGGGATAGACCATATAAGTCATATAAATAAATAATTGGAGAGAAAGTTTGATGACGACTCCAACTCGGGTGCTTCAAATCGCCACCGCTGAACTGGGATATACTGAGTCTCCACCGGGGAGTAACGGTAATAAGTTTGGCCAGTGGTATGGAATGAACTATGTTCCCTGGTGTGCGATTTTTGTCTCCTACTGCTTTGATCGAGCCGGATTAACATTGCCCATTCGGACTCCCAAAGGATTTGCCTACTGTCCGGATGGAGTAGTATGGTTTCGCAATCGGGGTCAATGGTTTTTAGCTCCCCAGGTTGGCGATTTGGTATTTTATTCCTGGCAGCAAGATGGGATAGCGGATCATATTGGGATTGTTGAGACCATCAATTCCGATGGCGGTCTTCTCAGCATTGAGGGCAATACAGCCGTCGGTAATGATTCTAATGGGGGAGAGGTGATGCGCCGTCGGCGGGAGCGATCCGGGGTTTTGGGGTTTGGTCGCCCCTATCAAGCCCCCGATCCCGGGGCCAATGAGATCGCGTCCCAGCCAGTTTCGGGAAATCGACCAGCTCCATCTAAACCCCCAGTTCCCCCTGTGTCACCAGATTATCACACTCAGTTGATTGATCGATTGCTGGGAAAGGACAAATAGCCAGGGCTGATTGACTGACACATCTTGTGGGTGATTGTCCAAACCACCCTCATCCGATTCCCTCTCCCTTTGCCTGCTGGGAAACAGCCATCTCGGCTGTTTTACCTGTAATTCGGAGAGGAAACACCGAGACGGCTGTTCTACTCTATCTAATCCATAATCCCAAGCAGCCATGGTTAATGCTGAAGCAATTTTGAGCTTTTGGTTTGGGGAGCCTGAGTCCCCTGAGTTTGACACAGCCCGGAAGGTGTGGTTTATCAAAAATCCAGACTTTGACGGGGAAATTCGCGATCGCTTCCTCTTGACCTATCAACAAGCGGCTCAAGGGGAACTCACTCCCTGGCAGACCCAACCCCAAACCTGCCTGGCCCTAATTCTGCTATTGGATCAATTTCCTCGCAATCTCTTCCGAGGGCAGCCCCGAGCCTTCGCCACTGATGTCCAGGCCCTGAACATCGCTCGATTTGCTGTTCAGCAAAGGTTTGACCAACAGTTTCTCCCCGTTCAGCGGGCCTTTTTTTATCTGCCGTTTGAACACAGTGAGAGCCTGGCGGATCAGGTTCAGTGCCTAGAATTGTTTGGTCAGCTCGCTGATTTTCCGGAAGTCGCATCCTACATCGACTATGCTGAGCGTCATTATCAAGTGATTCAGAGGTTTGGGCGGTTTCCCCATCGCAATTCAATTCTGGGTCGAGTCAGCACTCCGGAAGAGATTGAGTTTTTACAGCAACCTGGATCCCAATTTTAGACTCCTGCATCTTCCTACACCTGTCCAGGAGCGCTAAACTGTAATCTGAACTATAGAATAGTTTTATCAAGTGACGTTCAACAGTGTCGATCTGGAGAATTGTTTTGCTGTCTGGCCAGTTGCCAGGCTCTTGTTCAAGACCAGGTTATAGGCAAAACAGCACCTTAAGAATGGCTTAAAACGATTATTAGGCTACATTCAAAGGGGTAAGCTGCTCGGTATTGTGTAAGGGAGAAATTCGTTAATGAATAGTCCAAGTGGAGTTGGTATGGGCATGAAGGTTGGCGATCAGCGAGCCTTTGTGTTTGAAGTTGAAGGAGTCCGCCAGAGTGATGGAGCGAATAGCATGGGTGTCCCAATTCGCAAAAGTGGAATGGTTTACATTACCGTTCCCTATTCCCGGATGAATCAAGAAATGCGGCGAATTAATCGAATGGGCGGCAAAATTGTGAATATTCGTCCCCTCAATGGTGAGATTCCAACAGTTGACAACACCACGTCAGGGAATGGACTAGAGAGTCAACCATCTGGAGAAAAAACCAAGCCAATGACGCAAGCTACAGCAATTCCGGTCAATATCTATAAGCCTAAAAATCCCTTTATTGGTAAATGTTTATCCAATGAAGAGTTAGTCAAAGAAGGCGGTCAGGGTACTGTTCGTCATCTCACATTTGACCTGTCTGGGGGTGATTTACACTATCTGGAAGGTCAAAGCATTGGTATCGTCCCCCCTGGAACTGATGACAAGGGTAAGCCTAACAAATTGAGACTTTACTCCATTGCTTCGACTCGCCACGGCGATGACCTGAACGATAAAACGGTCTCCCTCTGCGTGCGTCAGTTGGAGTACAAGCACCCTGAAACTGGAGAAACGGTCTACGGAGTATGTTCTACTTATCTCTGTCACCTGGAACCAGGGGCCGATATCGCAATTACTGGCCCTGTCGGTAAGGAAATGCTGCTCCCGGATGACGAGGATGCGACCATCATCATGCTAGCTACTGGAACCGGGATTGCGCCTTTCAGAGCCTTTCTCTGGCGGATGTTCAAAGAGCAGCATGAGAACTATAAGTTCAAAGGGCTAGCCTGGTTGATCTTTGGGATTCCCTATACGGGCAATATTCTCTACAAAGAGGAATTGGAGGAACTGCAACAGAAGTTCCCTGATAACTTCCGCCTCACCTACGCTATCAGTCGGGAACAGCAAATGGCTGACGGCAGTAAGATGTACGTTCAAAGCCGGGTGAGCGAACATGCAGACGAGATCTTTGAAATGATCCGCAAACCCAATACCCATGTTTATATGTGTGGGCTGAAGGGAATGGAGCCTCCCATCTCTGAAACCATGTCAAAAGAAGCCAGCGATCGCAACATCAATTGGGATGAATTCCGCAAGCAGATGAAGCAGGAAGATCGCTGGCACGTGGAAGTGTATTAATTGGATCAGCCCTCAACGGCATGATTTGAGAATTGTCTGGGCCAGATGAGATACTCAGCCCAGGCAGTTTTTTGGTGTTTAAGTTTTTTGCGTCTAAACACCCTCTGAAGAATTCTGGCTAGAAACAAAGCCATTGACCAAACCATTAAAACCATAAACTTCCCGACTCCCCCCAAGGGCAACTAACTTCACCTGCCGCTGATCTCCCGGTTCAAACCGGACGGCTGTACCCGCTGGAATATCTAACCGCATTCCTCGGGTGGGTTCCCGGTCAAATTGCAGCGCCGAATTGACTTCATAAAAATGAAAATGAGACCCAACCTGAATCGGGCGATCGCCGGTATTGGCGACTGCAATGCTCAAGGTTGGGCGACCGGAATTGAGCTCAATCTCACCGGTTTGAATGATAAATTCTCCAGGGATCATCGATTTTTAGTCCTGCATGACTGGACAATGTGTAGCAATTTTCAATGGCGGAAGGTACGGATTTGGGAGTTAGTGCGCCACCACCTCCCGTACTCCAGCAGCGTCAGAAACGCGGCAACTGAATAATTGAATTCAACTATTGTAAGTAGCTTGACGCAATTAATTAGAAGATTGATGGGGGGTGAAGGGGGCAGTGCCCCCTTCCTCGAGCCCAGACCCCTTCCCGATTCC
>JAAURB010000141.1 GCA_012033335.1 Oscillatoriales cyanobacterium RM2_1_1 | reverse complement strand
TCTGTCATCTCTTTAATCTACCGATTTTTTCTACCCTGTCAACTACCCCCAGTTGAGCAATTACTTTCTTTTTTATGAATTTTTTAGACAGTTTTACCGATGGCGAATGTAGTCATAGACTTTTACATATTGAGTTCCCGGGTGGTTCCAGGAATAGTCATAGTTCATGCCCTGGCGAACCAATTGTTGGAATTTTTGGGTTCCTCATACCACAGATCAATTCCTCGACCTAGGGCAGATTCTAGGGCCTTGTCATCGGTCTGATAAAAGACATAGCCATTGCGCGCTTCGGGGGGCTTGTTGTAATCATGATCCTGGTCAAATACGGTATTGATCAAACCGCCTACGCCCCTTACCACCGGAACAGTGCCATATCTCAAGCCAATCATTTGAGTCAATCCACAGGGCTCGTAGTTGCTCGGAACAACAATCATATCTGCCCCAGCATAGATCAAATGAGCCAACTCCTCATTGAAGCTCAGTTCTAGATGACAGTCTGAGTTGTCATTCAGGTATGCCTTTTCATGGGAGAACCAATTGTTAATCCCCGCTTCCGTTGCCGATCCGAGCAATACAAACTGAGCGTTCCGAGAGAGGGAATAATACAGGGCATGGTGAACTAAATGAACCCCTTTTTGAGCATCTAGACGACCAATGTAAGCCACAATGGGCTGATTGTTTGAATCTAGCCAGAGCCTTTCCTGCAGGGCTTTTTTATTCTTTTGCTTCAAAGTCAGATCATCAATGCTGTAGTGGTAGGGAAGGTAGGGATCCACCTCTGGATTCCAAACCCCATAGTCAATCCCATTGAGAATCCCACCAAACTTGGATTGATGCTGGTGCAACGTTTCCCCCAACCCACAACCCACTTCAGAAAACCGGGCTTCCCAGGCATGGTGAGGTGAAACCGTATTCACATAGTTAGAATAGACGATTCCCCCCTTCATGAAGTTGATGGCGGTAAGGTGGGTATTGTCCTGTAAGCGATCTGAACTGTAGTAGTAAGTCTCCCGATTCAGCCCGGTGGCAAAGAGAACCTCAATACCTGCTACTCCCTGATGTTTGAAGTTGTGGATGGTATAGCAAACCCGTTGGGTATCGAGGCCGTGAAACTGATACATTTCGTAGAGCATCACGGGCAACAAACCCGTTTGCCAATCGTGGCAGTGAATAATATCGGGGCGCTTTTGCGTCTGGAGCAGGAATTCTAAGGCTGCTTTGCTAAAAAATGCAAACCGTAGCTGATCATCTATCGCCCCATAGTACAAACCACGATTAAAGAAATAATCTTGGGATTTAGGTTCAATAAAAAAGCAAAGCCGACCATAAACCCAGCCACAGTAAACATCACAGGGAATTGTCCCGTCATACCAGGGAACCCATAGATCGTGATAGGCTTCATGGAGTCCCCAGATATGGTCATATCGCATACAGTCATACTTGGGTAAGATAATCTCAACGGTATGACCCCGAATTTCCAGTTCCCGACTCAGGCCGTAAACCACATCTCCTAAACCACCAGCTTTGATAACGGGGGCGCATTCAGCGGCCACCTGTACGATGTACATCCCTAGATTGCTCCTTTCTGCTATGAAGTTTTGTGTCAGATTTCGTATCAGATTTAGGCAAAAATTATAGTAATTTACCTTTAGCTATAAAGGGTCTGAGACCATTGGTCAAGCCCAAATCCGCATGTTATTTCTTCTGGATGAGTTATTTTTTGCTCTTTTTGAAAGCCCTATTTTAGAGCTCTACTGGAAAGCCCCACTTGAGGTAGGGCTCTGAACAACTGATGGCTAGGGTTTCAGGTCTTCAATCCGAACGGTACCGTCTGAATCAACCCAGGCTATTCGCGAAATCCCCTGGGAATGGCCGTACTGTTGAATGGCGGTAGGGCTCTGGCGATCGCCCAAATCCAGCTCCACCCGTAGATCGGGGTTTGTAGTTCTCAAGTATTCTGCATGGGCCAGCGCCGCCCCATAGGCTGGGGGACTCGTAGCCACCACCAACCAATCACTGGCGGGAGTACTGGTGGGTAATTGATTGTCCCGCAATAGGGCTTGATGAACATCTTCGACATTGAGGACAAAGCCAATCCCCGGCTCGGATTTTCCCTGGGGATGATACAAACCCAGCAATTGATCGTAGCGACCTCCCTGGGCTAAAACTCTAGCCCCGGCCCCATTTTCACTCACGACGCTAAACACCAGACCCGTATAATAGTCAAAGCTCTGAATCAAGCTCAAATCCAGGACAATTTGGCATGGCGACCCTGGAGTTCCAGCCTGGATCACTGGGCCAGCCCAGTGCTGCTCGAGCAGGTCAATTAGGGACTTGAGATTATTCAGGGCCGCTTGTTGGGGTTCATCCAGATTGAGTTGAGCCACTTGAGTCAGGACTTCCCTTGGGGTTCCCCGCAGATCAAACAGGAAAAAAGCCAATTCCTGGAGCTCCGCAGATAGGGGCAATTGTTCCAGGGTAATCCGATCCAGATTGGCGATCGCCTGTCTAACTGAGTCTCCCAAGGGTTCAGGAAATATCGATAGTAGAGATTGCGCCAGCCCAGCTTCCCCCAGAACCAGATGGTAGTTCTTGAGTCCCAGGCAATTGAGACAGTCAAACAACAGCAACAGCACCTCGGCATCAGCGAGTAAACCCCCAGCTCCCAACAACTCTACCCCCGCCTGATAAAATTCCAGTTGCCCCCCCATAGGTAGCCTGACGGCCCCGACGAAAAACATTGGCACTGTAACAGAGCCGTTGGGGCCAGCAATCCTTCTCCGCCATGCGAGTAATGGCTGCTCGGGCAATGGAAGCGGTGAGCTCGGGCCGGAGTCCCAAACCGGCTTCATCTCCCATGTCCTGCAACTGAACCACCGTGGAGCGATGGACGGCTCCCCCGGCAGTCAGGGTCTCGAGTCGTTCCAGGGTTGAGGTGATAATGCGATGGTAGCCCCAACGCTGAAAGACTTGCTGGAGACGGCTTTCAATCCAAAACTTCTGAGCAACGTCCAGAGGCAACAAATCCCGTGCCCCCACAGGGGTCTGATGAACCATATTGATTATTCCTAATGCCAGTTCCCAAGCTGAAATTCTTGTTCAAGCTCTATTTCTTCTTACCGCCAAACAGTCCCCCAAACAAGCCACCATTCGAAGATTTTGGTTGAGTCTTTTTCCCGGTGGCTTTGCTAGAGGACGACCCCGCCAATTTATCCAGTTCTTTTTTGACTTCCAGGGCTTGGGGTTGCTGAGGATCGAGGGATAGGGCCCGTTTGATGTGGGGACTGGCCATTTTGGGCTGGTTTTGCCTCAGATAAGCCAGTCCTAAAAGCCCGTGACATCGACTGTTCTCTGGCTCTCGCTTGATGGCATCTTTGAGCTCTAGGGCCGCTTGAGAATAATTCTGAGTCGTAATCAACTGTTCAGCCCGCCGACAAGCCTGATCGACAAAAGATTCCTTGGGTGGACGAGCAGATGGGGTTGTAGCTGCTGAAGTTGTAGCTGCTGGGGTTGTAGCCGCTGGGGCAGAACTGGCCGGTTTAGATTGGGCTTGGGCCATGGAAGCCGCACCTCCACGACTACTGCGAAGCAAGTAAGCCAGGTTCAACTGGCTGATTTCACCCGTCACGGCTAGAACCTGGCTAGGGGTATCGAACTGCTTTTGGGCAAGCTGTTGAACCAGGGTTTCATAGGTTTTTTGATAGTCTTGAGCCCTGACCAACTGTTTGGCAGTCTCGCTCTGAATCTGCAAGTTCTGCCGCTCTTTGACGGCGCGATCGCCAATGGTTTTGAGCAGGAGGGCGTATTCCTTGCGCTCTGACTCCTTGGAAAATCGATTATAAGCCGGGCTCACCAGCTTGGCTAGGAGTTGCTTGGCTAATTCCCGTTCCCCTGGATCCTGAAGCGGACAGGTATCAGGATGGAGGCGGCGAGCAATCCGGGTATATCGCTTGCGAATTTCGTTAAATTCCGCATTCAGGGGAACCCCCAAAATTGCATGACTATCTGTAAATCCAAGCTGAAATAGCCCTTGCTTGACTTCAAACGACATCATGGCTGGCCTTCCTTGAAATGATATTACCGATTTTAACTGATTGCCTGTTTGAACTGATGACTTCAGTCCCTCAGTGCTTTACCCCCAGGCGGATAAGGCAGGAGTATTGCCCAGGGCATCGCTCAAGCTCCCGTGAAGATATCCGTTAGTGGCCAGGATTCGACCTGACTCCATCTGAAATGGGCTGCTATCATAAGCGGTAACCTTTCCTCCCGCCTCTTCTACCAAGATTGCCCCTGCTGCCAGATCCCAGGGCTGCAATCCCCGTTCCCAATAGCCATCTAACCGTCCACAGGCCACATAGGCCAGATCAATGGCGGCGGATCCGCCGCGACGTACCCCTTGAGTCAGATGGCTGAGATGACAGAACTCCGCGTAGTTATTGTCTGGGGTTTCCCGACGATCATAGGCAAAGCCAGTGATTAACAGGCTTTTGGCTAATTGGTCAATCTGGGAAACGGCAATAGGCTGGGCATTGCGGGTAGCCCCCAGACCTCGGGCCGCTCGAAACAGCTCATTGCGAGAGGGATCAAACACAGCCCCCACCTGGGGAATTCCGTCAATTAATAGCCCAACTGAGACTGAAAAATTGGAAATTGATGGGCAAAATTTGTTGTGCCATCTAGGGGATCAATCGCCCAAAGATAGGGACTAGCGGAATTGCCCAGTACCCCAGATTCTTCTGCGAGGATGCCGTGATCCGGAACATGACGTTGGAGGATTTCCAGGATTGCTGCTTCTGATGCCTTGTCTGCTGCGGTTACTAGATCTCCAGATCGCCCTTTTTCTTCAATCTCCTCCAGATTTCCCCAATAGGATTTCAGCACCCATCCCCCAGCTTCTGCCGCCAGGGTAGCAATGTCTAGAAGTTTATGCAGATCATTCATAGGGATTGATGAAGTTTTTAGTTGATTTTTGGCTAGTTTTTGGGCAAGAGTGAATTCTGAATTAATTCTGAACCTGTTGCTGGCGAAATTCCTCAGGGGTCATCCGCAGGGGATTTTCCGGGTTCCAGATACCCCGTTCTAGAATTCGAGCTTCCTGCTGAGCATATTGTAACCGTGAGTTGTAGGGACTTTGGGCCGGTTGATCCTCTGCCAAGACAAACCCGTCCCGCACTAGTTGCTCATTGATCAAAGTCCCCTCTGACCACACATAGGCTAACACGCGATCAAAGCGATCGCGCTGGTCAGTTTCCAATTCCAGGACAATTTGCTGGCCCAAACAGGCTTGTTCCAGGGATTGCTTGGCGGCAAAGCCCCAGGGTTCTTGCTTCAAATCCGGGGCCATGATTCCCAGTAGTCTGACTTTTTCCAGGCTAGGGGTTCCCCCGCTAGAGGTAATCACTTCTAAAGCCTGTCCACTGATGACTCGTTCAACTTTAGCGGTAATTCCGGTGGGGGGGTCTGAAGTTGAACAACTGATCAGACAAATGCTCAAACCTATTGCCAGAAGGGATTTCAGGAGAGAAACCTTGCTCCATAGGGGATTGAGCTTGAGCCAGTTCAGTTTTGGCCCATTGATCATCTCAGTCTTCATCGAGGGGCAATCCTGACTTTACCTGACCTTTGCCAAAGTAGCGACCAAATTGCAATTCATAGACCTCGTCCTCATCCTGGGTTTCGACTTCTAAATCGGAACGGGGATAGCAGACGCAGAGTAGAGCATAGCCCTGTTTCTGAAGTTCGGGGGAGAGTCCCATGGCTTCAGGTTGATACAGTTCCCCAGAAATCACCCGGACAGCACAGGTCGTACAGGCTCCATTGCGACAGGAAAACGGCAAATCAATTCCCTGGTTCTCGGCGCTTTGAAGAATATACCGATCCTCAGGAACCTGAACTCGATAATCCTGGTGGCGTTGGCGATGATGAATTCGAATGGTATGGGAATGGGACATGGTTTTGCTAAACTCCTAACAACACCGAATCAGTGATCAAGCATTGCTGAATTGATTCAATGACCCGATCCTGTTGGGCGGTGGAGAGTTCAGGGAACATGGGTAAAGATAGCACTTCCTGACAAACATGTTCAACGATGGGCAGGCTACCCGGCTGATAGCCCAGGGATTGATAAAGGGGCTGCCGGTGAATTGGCACAGGATAATACACCGTTGTGCTAATGCCCTGTTCCTGCAATTTGACCTGGAGCTGATCCCGTTGATTGGGCAGGTTTCCATGGTTGCTTAGACCCGGTTTGCCGTTGTCAGGATGATTGAACAAAGGCTGCAACACTCGAATAGAGTACTGATGCCAAACCGCTTCCCCTTGGGCTAGACCTTCAGGTCTAGCAATCCCTGGATGATCCGCCAACCCCTGATGATAATGTTGGGCTAGGGTTCGGCGTTGAGCGTTCCACCGATCCAGGTACCGCAGCTTGATCTGCAAAACAGCGGCTTGCAAGGCATCCAGACGGCTATTTATCCCCAATTCTTCGGAACAGTATTTTGTAGACTGACCATGGTCTTTGATCTGGCGAACCCGGACGGCAATTTCTGGATCCTGGGTCGTGACGGCTCCCCCATCTCCCGCCGCTCCCAGATTCTTGGTGGGATAAAAGCTAAAACACCCCACATGGCCAATACTACCCAACTTCTGGCCCTGCCAGGTTGCCCCGGTGGCTTGGGCACAATCTTCGATGACAGCCAGGTGATGGGATTGGGCGATCGCCATTAACCGGGTCATGTCCAGGGATTGGCCGAACAGATGTACAGGCAAAATGGCTCGAGTTTGGGCAGTGATCGCCGCTTCTATCTGATTGAGGTCGAGGTTGAACGTTTCAGCCTCAATATCTACAAAAACAGGGGTTGCTCCTACAGCGCTGATTGCCGCCGCCGTTGCGACAAAGCTAAACGGGGTCGTAATCACCTGATCGCCAGGGCCAATGTCTAATGCCCGTAGCCCCAGAACTAAGGCATCTGTGCCTGAGTTGCACCCGATAGCGGCTTCAACCCCAATGTATTCAGCAAACTGCTGCTCAAACTGCTGCACAACCGTACCGCCAATATACCGACCTGAGGCCAGCACCGCTTGAACGGCCTGACTCACCTCAGAACCAATTTGTTGATACTGCTGAATTAAATCTAAGGGAGGAATTTTATCCACGCTGTACACCACACCAATATTCTGCAATGAATGTTCTGCAATTATTTTGAGATTATAGGCTTAGTTTGGTCACCTTGTCGGCTCAGATTGGATCCCTTGAACTTTAAGGTTTGAGATTCAAGGTTGGAGATCTCGATTGAACCAGAAGCAATTGACCGGGCAAAATACTTGAGTAATGAGTTGAAATTCAAGGGTATCACACCTCCATTAATCTCAGACCAGTTCGATAGTTCCAGAACAAATGCTCAAAGCGCTGGAGTGACACTTTGAGATTACAGCATTTCTAACGCTGCTGGAGTACCAGAGGTGGCAGCGCGGTGGGCCGCCACCTCTCAAATCTGTGCCTCACGTGATGAGGAATCGCTATCTTTGAGATCATTAAATTAAGAGCTCGACGACACATCCACGCCCCTGTGACTGACTATCCGTCTGATCGTGAATCTGTTCAACCTCCCCCGACAATCGTGACAATTTCCAGGGAATCCCCAGCTTGAATTTCAGTGGTCTCCCAGCGTTGGCGATGGAGAATTTCGCCATTATACTCAACGGCAACCAGTTGGGGATTGACCCCAGTTTGGATGAGAAATTCTGGCAATTTAGTCCCTGGAGGACAGGGGCGCAGTTCCCCATTAACCCGGAGCTGAATCAATTCATTCATCACGTTAGCTATACCTTAAAAACGTCTGTCAAATTAAGTGTCAAATTAAGTTGCCAATTTAAGCTGCAAATTTTATGGAGCAGGCATCTTGCCTGCTAAGCAATAGCCAAGACGGCTGTTCTACCCGATCTCATCCATCATCCCTAGCAAAGTTTCTCTCAAGAGCTCAACTCCCAATAATTTGTAAGTAGCTAGGCACAATTTAATCAGAAGATACATCGGGGGTTGAAGGGGGCGCTGCCCCCCTTCCTGGGGACAAAGCCCCA
>JAAURB010000040.1 GCA_012033335.1 Oscillatoriales cyanobacterium RM2_1_1 | reverse complement strand
GGCAGTTTTGTGGCGCAAAAATAGCTTTGGCTCTCAATCTCAAGCAGGTAGTCTGTTCGTTTCGAGAATGCTGACAGTCGTGACGACTTTACGCTCTCAAAATCGTCCAGTTTTGGATTACCTAGTCGAGGCGTGTCAGGCTTTCCGACAAGGTCAAGTAGCTCCACCTCTACTACCTGTTGATAGCAATACCACCTGAACGGTTACCCAATGTTGTCCGTCTCTCCATAATTTAATAGAATTGCCAGGTCATCTATTTCCTTCTCTGTGAGAGGTTTATAGTCCTCCAACCCCTGCAATTCACTGAACATTTCAGGGTTGGCGTAGGCAATATGCAAAGCACAAATCAGAGCATTAACTTGTCGTTCCGTGAGTGTATATTGGTTCATTTTTTCTGTCCTAGCTTTGTCAATAATTGATCCGTGAGTGCGATCGCTTCCTCCATTCCTCCATCAATTCATCATCTGGAACCTCATTGCCATTCGCTAAAGATTGAAATGTCGCTGAATACTGATGAAAATCGATGATGCACAACACCGGATTGTCTCTGAATCGCAATCCTTGGGGAGGCTGGCGATCGCCTGTTGATAAGCCCTGGAATAGAGATTGCCCATCTGCTGAATGTACTGCCCCAGAACGTCATCACGAGAGGCAACCCGAATAAACTGCCATTCTCCGCTCTCATCCCGACCCAGTTCAATTTGCTGCCCCCGGCTCAATCCCCTTAACTCCTGTGCTGCTGCCTCCGTCTGGGGGTAAACTTTTGTAGTGCTGCCATCCGTTAGGGTGGCCACGATATCTTTCCCTTTGCCATTCATCGGGAATTTAACAGTCGCTAACATAGTGATTTCTCCTGTGTTCAATGGTTTGAAGGGGAATAATGATTAGAATTGGTCAACACCCACTTCACCAAAAGCATTACGCTAGACGTTTGAGGGTACGACGTAGCCGAGTCTCTCGTTCTTGCTTCTCCTGCGCTTGCTGGGCTTCATGTTTATCCAGTGCAATGTGCAGATAGCGGTGAAATTTGGTTGTTTGAAAACTCTGACTAATCCATTTTTGAGAACGCAAAGACCAAACTTCAAGCAGTTCAGTATCCCCATTGATTCTCCAGGGTTGGCAGATCCCGTTATCGTCAGTGATGGTTCCAGAGGTGGTCGTAGGCTTGGGATCAAAGCAGATGTCGTAGTCTGATGGTATTGATGTCATAATCAAGGTATCTCCTTTGGTTGAGATAAGTGGGACAGCGCTTGATTGAAAGTCACGCCGCCCCCTTTTTGCGTTTCTGAACTGAACAAAACTTGAAAATCGAAACTTGAGATTAAATAACCGTTCCTACCTACACCTGTAGCTTCAGTAGTCCCTGGGGTCTCAGCCGAACTGAATAGAACTAGGGTTTGCCCATTGGTCTTGTTCTTGAGTTGTGAGCTTGGGTTCGTTTCCCTGTGCTTTATATGTTTACCAATATATTGGTTATTTAACTAATTGTCAAGCACTTGTTAGTACCAATTTGTTGGTTTATTATTGAAGCAGTAGACAACACCAAAGTAGACAACACCAACGCAGTAGTAAGTAGTAATATCAGGAGGTCATTAAAGTGCTGTCATTTATGCCGATACCCAATTGGGTTGCCGCTGTTAAGTGGAGCCGTGCTCTAGGAGAACGAGTCAGAACCCTTAGAGAAGAAAAGGGGTTGTCTCGCAGCGGCCTGAGTAATCAAATTGCCAAATTAGGGAGTTCTGTTGCCCCTACTACCATTCAGCGTTTAGAGATTGGATGGAAACCAAATGATGATACTCAGTTCCCCAAGTCGATTGAAACGGAAACATTAAGAGCAATCGCAATGGCTCTGGGAATGACTGAGGATGACTGGATCGAAATCCTTGATCAAACCGAAGCAGGAGGAGAAGGATGATAGCACCCGATTCTGGGTGGTCGCCTTTCTACTTCAATCTCATAGACGATTACCCCCTAAACCCTTCTGAACACAGGCTTTTTAACCGAATTACCCGCCGCGCTAGGGAAAATGGGGTGTGCTTTGAGTCAATCCCCAGCATGGCTCAATTCTGAGAAGCGAAGCTCCGCATCTCTATTTTCTGAGTTTGTGCTGATTCTGGTGGTTCCAACGATATGGGGACAGACAATTCAGGGGTGAAGGGAGTTAGAAAAATTTGGTAATCTTAATCAAGTCGGAGGATTGCTCTACGATGTCAAAACCCAGATACGACGAACAAGAGGATCAATCTCGCCATGCAGCAGCAGATGAAGACTGTTGTGAGGAAATGGCGAATCGGTATGGATGGCAACTGGTTGACGTTGAGCCGTCCAATATTCCTATCTTGAAGGTGGATTGTGTATTTGCAGGTGAAACTGAGTTTCCGAAGTCCTATTACGAAACTGAAAAGGAGGAAGACTGATGCGTAAATGGATTGTTTTTCGTGCGGAGAAGCGTCAACCCGGATGGGAAGATCGCAAGTACGCGCACACAGGTTCTCTGACGAAAAATCTGTTTGAACACTATGATTGCTCTGATAGAGAGTTACCTGAGCCAGGGTATCGGCCACCTGAGTTCATTCGGGTTGAGGCACTCCATGATCCCTCCCAGCATGGTCAAAGTACCCATTACAGGAAGGGCGACTGGGAAGTAACCAGGGTTGAAACCTACACCCCCGATTTGCCTCTGGGTGAATTCGACATGATTGTGATCTGCTTCTGCGAATACAACCCGATCAATGCTCCGCTCAAACCAATGCCCCCGCGCCAGGTTTCATTGGACTCGTTCGGGGGGGATGAGGCGGCATACAAGGCATGGAAAGAATCCCAGAAAGAACCTGTTGGTGTGAATCAGGAATAGGAATTCCTTCTGCTACAGGAGGCCAGTAGCCTTACCCCTCATCCTCGAAAGTTGGCAACGGCAGCAGGCCAGTTTTCATTGGCGCGGGCAATATTACCTGGAATATCGTGTTCCCAGCGATCTCGAACCCCTAAGCTGAAATTGAGATACAGTTTCCCCGCAACAATCCTCCAGGCTTCTGGAACGATTGGGACAGTGTATCCATTGGCAACGGCAAACGCACAGAAACCTCGGCCTTTGTCTCGAAGGTGCTGAGCTGCTGTTTCCGGTGACACTCAAACTTGCGATCGCCTGAGTATTGAAGTAGCAAGCTTGAATGTTACATTGAGTCTTGAATAGCAATTTATCGAGTCCTAAGTTGGGCGTTGCTGAATGATGCAATGATTCATTGCATCATTCAGCAACGCCCGATTTCATTGTGTCGCAGTTAATGCCAACAATTCACGGTCGTCAGCTTGTTCAAGGCAAAGCATTGCTAGGTAAGGCTCACCGGACAATCCAAGAGCTTTGGCGAACGCAGGTTCAGTTTTCAAGCCAGATCGTTTCAATTCTGTCACGATTGTTCTTAGGCTAGGAGACAACGCGAGCAACCGCTGTTCAATCCGAAAATGCCGTACGCCCCACTGTTTGTTGGTCGGAATTGGCTGGCAGAAAATCTCAACGTCCCATTCAAATGCACTGAACTGAACAATGATGGATTCATGATCTTGAAAAGTTCCGCGTCGAATTTGAAAGCGATCTTGAGATTCAAACTGTCGCGATGTGAATCGTGCGAATCGGTCAAGATCGTCACAAAAACAAGCAATGTCGATATCACTGTCGGTCACATCAATCCCAAGCGGCGGCGTTCCGATTACAATTGGGTCGAATGACTGAAGATTAGCCAGCAAATCGAGATTCTCAATCGCTTTTTCGTAAGGGACTCGCATTGGGAATCAAAGCCAAGTGAGATAACGACCCCAATCACCGGACACAGATAGCCTTTGCGACTGACAGATCACTTGACTTTGTTCCGGTGCATTGGGATTGTTAGGTGTCATCAGTATTCTCGATTACAGGGTACTCATCTTCGTGAACATTCGTTTTATTAGGATTCTTGAAAAAGCCAAATTCATCTCTACAATATTGTGCTTGCCTTAAGTCTTCCTCTGACCATTGATTATTTTGTGTCTGTAAGAGGACGAGATCGCTCGAATATCCGTCTTTGGGTTTCTGTCCTGGAACATTTACACCAACACCAATCACTGTAAAACACTCATGGAATTGACAAAGCGAAGCAAAACATCTAGCGAGAAGCTCACTTTTTCGTTCTTCGAGTGTACTGTCACTGTTATAGGCAAAGAAAACGTATCCAACACCACTCATTGATTGCACACACCGAGAACTTACTCGCCCCATCTTACTGAGTTCAAGAAAATCTTTGAAAGCACCGCCTAGCATCCTCCTTGAAAACCGATTTTCTTTAACAAGAACACGAATGGCTAGTTCAGACTGAGACATATCTGGACCGAGCCAGTCCTCCCCGTCGAATCCACCTTTACACAAGATTTCAATCAATCTATCCCAGACATAACTTGCAGTATCTCTCTGCAATTTTGCCTTGAACTCAGGTTTGTTGCTTATTCCTTCCCAAAGATCATCTTCAAGGATCATCATGTCCGCTTCTGAGGGAAACTGGCGACCATTATGCAAGTAAATTGCAAGCAGGTTTTCCTCACCACCATTGATGATAATTGAGGTATTAGACAGAAACGCCTCTTTGTCAATTAAGTAATTAACAAAATCGCTTATGGTATCTAAATGACGAAGAAGCAGGAAAACTGACTGTTCATCTAAGACATGGAAAAACTCATCCTCCTCAGCAGGAGAACTGATGGGAACTTCTCTTTTGCCACCAAAAGCAACTGCTACGCGGTGATATATTCTTTCACTCGGTAATGGCAGCTTTAACCCCTGAGATCCATCTTTCTGAACGACATACTCTGATTGATCAAGCCATCGGATAGCACCTTTAATCTGTTTTATTGAATCTTCAATAGCTTTTCGTTGCCAACGTTTCCAATCAACACTTGGATCATCTGTATTTTTAAGTTGAATATCTTTAACACTTATTACAATTACGTGGGGATTGCATACCACTAGCACATCACATAACTCTTTACCTGGAGTTTTTCCTTGAGGATTAATATAACTCCATAAAGATAAAAATGACTTTGAGCATATGTCGTATACGAATTGTTCTGAATCATTTACTGCTTCAGCCACAGAATTGTCTCCTCTTAGCAAGAGATTAACCCTAGCATTTCAAGCTCTCAACTTGCACAAGGCTGTACACCTAACCAGTTATTATACTGAAAATTTTAGCATAGCCAACGGTTTGGGGATGATTACCCTGAAACTTTCTATATAATCCACCCTGATAGTGCAATTATACTGAAACTTTCTGGATATACATCCTAAATGTGAGGATTACCTGAAATTTTCCGTATATTCTCCGATGAAACATAGCAATATTCGGCTTAGCATCAATTTATCGGAGTATTACCTTGAAAGTTTCCGTCTATCCCGCAATGGAACAACGCCCGAAAAAGCTGCTGGATCAGGTGCGCGATGCGATTCGGCTCAAGCACTATTCCTATCAAATGGAGAAAAACGGTTGGGGATAGATCAGGCGCTACATTTTCATCAGATCGCCATTCCCAGGAAGGGGGAGCGGTTGAGATTATTGTTTGATGTTTGGCTTAATTTTTAGTTTGGGTGGGGAGATAATTGGAGAGACTCTTGCCACTTGGAGTATAATTTGCAACTAATCCCAACACATTATGACGAGACAGGTTTAGGGATTCTATGGTTTCCTTGAGCAGAGTTTTCTCAGTTTTTTTCAATCGCACCACCAGCAACAGGCCATCGGTTTGGGGGGCAATGATTCGACTGTCCACCAGATCCAGACAAGCAGGCGTATCATAAATTACCCAGTCATATTCAGTGCGAAATTGCTCCATCAAATTTCGCATCTTGTTAGAAGATAGCAACTTAGTCGGATCAGGAGGAGTGGGGCCAGAGGTCAACACAGAGAGATTGTCCCAACGGGGAAGGGTCTGAATCACCGCCTGGGGATTCAGGTCGGTGTTGATCAGGCTACTCAAACCGATTTCATTCTCCAGGCCGAACTGATTATGAATTTGAGGTAAGCGCAGGTTGGCATCCACCAGCAAAACGCGCCGACTCATGGCTGCCGCTGCTTGGGCAAGATGAACTGCAACCGTTGATTTTCCGTCATTTTGTACCGGAGAACTCACAACAAAAGACTTAATTGGCACATCCGAACTGAGGAATCCAATATTACTGGATAACGTCCGAAATGACTCCAAGAACGATAAAAAGTTATAGCCCAAAACATAGGGAATGGTTGCTTCAGTCAACTCAGAATTGAGAGAATCAACGGATTCATCCGGATTAACCTGAGGTGCTGCAACCAGTTGATGCCATTCGTTTAATTTCTTGCTACTGGGAACAGCTCCCAATATTGGTAGTTTCACTTTTTCCTGAATATCTTCTACGGTGTAGAAAACATCATCTATTTTCTCAATTAATAATGCAGCTCCCACTCCGCAGGCAAGTCCACCTAGAATTCCCATCAGAATATCTTTTGGAAGATTGGTTGGGGTTTTTGCCACATTAGGAGGGGCTAAAACCTGCCAGGGAACCTCTGTTTCTGCCCCTTTAATTTGCAGGGATTCGCGCTTTTCTAGAAAGCGATTCAGACTATCATTGGCAATATTGAGCTCCTGCTGCAACTCAGTATATCGGCGGACAATGGCCGGCATTTGGGCGAGTTGTTGTCTGGCTTGAGCTTCAGCCTGGGTTGTACCCTCCAATTTTAATTCCAACAATCGCACTTCATTAAAAATTTGAGCCGTATTGGTTCCCAAAACCCGTTCGGCTTCCTGCTGTACTAAAACCAGCACATTCTGACGTTTACTCAGAAGATCTTGAATAACATCACTGTTGGTTCGATACCGGCTTTGTTCTAAAGCAATTTGCGTTTCAAGTTGACGAACTTGACCAATTAACTGTTGATAACTTTCAGATTCAGTCAGGGATGAACCACCATTTTCTTGGAGGATGGCATAGCGAGCCCGCAGATCAACCAATTGCTTTTCAATCTCCTGGCGTTCCCCCACTAGAGTGTTGAGTTGAGCCGATAAATTTTGTGCTTGGGTATCTGGTTCAATGAAATCATATTGCTGGCGGAACCGTTCTAAGCGCGTTTGTAACGTATCAACCCGAGATAACAACTGAGGTAATTGTTCATTGACAAACTGGAGTCCCTGGCGCAGGTTAGTTTGTTGTTCCTGGAGGGAATATCGCAGATATCCAACGGCGAGTTCATTGAGGACAAATTGAACTATTTTCGGGTCATCAGCTTGATAGCGCACATCTAGAATTTTGGTTTCTCCTTTTTGATTGATCGTGAGTTTGCCGCGTCTATATTGTTGCCGTTCATCGGGCTGATCGAATATTTTACCGAGGGTTTCTGGACTGGTGAGAATTTGAATTTGAGTCGCATAATCTAGAACTGTATCCTTTGTAGCGATGCTGCCATCTTCGGTTAATCCAGCTAATTTATCACTACTTTTTACCGGCTCCACCAGGATTTGAAAGTTGCCCTGGAAGCTTTCAGGGGCATTCAGAGCTCGCCAGATCATGACTGAAGAAATGGCAAAACCAACACTCGCAATCAAAAAAATTCGCCGTTGGACAACGGCTAGAAACTGACGAATCCCCCCTCCTTCTTCCTCCGGTTTATTACTGCCAAACGGGGGTGGAAATGGAGGTAAAGCTGGAAATTGAGGGGTAGAAAAGCGCTCTGGATTAGGGGAACTGACCATAAGAATTAACCTATATTTCTCTTGAAGTATTTGAATCCGCAGTTGAATCAGTTAGCGATTCAGTTGAGTTATTTATCAGCAGAATTTAGATTAAAAGAGCCGATTGATAAATTGGAAGATATTGGTAAAGGGAGCAAAGATAGACATGATTGGGCTAATATCATCCGCAAATGCCGCCAATCCTGAAGGCCGCACCAGAATAATGTCATTATTCCGCAGGAGCGGGTTATTCTCTTCCCCAATTCCCGTGGCAAAATCCACCTCAAGCTCTCGCTTTTCTACAGTGCCATCAGGAGACAAACGAATCAGTTCAACAGTGCCTTTATTGGCTCGATTATTAAAGCCTCCGGCGGCTAGAATGGCCTGACTGAGCGGGGTATTGGGGGGGACTTCAATCACCCCGGGTCTCAAGATTTCCCCAACAGTATTAACTCGAATCGTACTAGGAGATAGGGTGCTGCGGGTGAGTTCGCCGATTTCAGTCGGAGTAGGCTGGTCAGCGGTGGGAATAATTACCGTATCACCATCTCTAAGCACAATGTCCTGACGCAGATCCCCCTGTTGCAGCAGGGCAAATAAATTCACATCAATGACTTCTGCCGTGCCATTTGTCCAGGCCCGTTTGACTTGGATTTTCCGTAGATCAGCCACCGCCGTAATTCCCCCCGCCTGTTGAATGGCTTGAGTCACCGTGAGAAATCCGCCGTCCTTGCTATCAGCGGTTAAGGTGTAGGGGCCGGGGCGGGATACTTCCCCAACAATGGCCACTTTAATAGGTTTAGAATCTGCTGAGTAAAGATTATTATTGACAATTTCAGCGGACTCTGTGGCATCAATATCAGTTAGGGTGGGAATCATCACCGTGTCCCCGTTTTTGAGGATCAAATCCTGACGTAGATCCCCCTGCTGAAGTAGGGCAATCAGATCTAGATCAATCACTTCTTCCTGACCGGCATAGTTAGATCGCCGCACCTGAATTTGTCGGAGGTTGGCTGTAGAAGTGATCCCCCCCGCTTCCTGAATTGCCCGACTCACGGTCAGTACTCCGCTGGTGACTCCACTTTGCAGGGTGTAGGAACCCGGACGGAACACTTCCCCAACAATAGCTACTTTCAGGGGTCTTTCTTCATTGGCGTAGAGGTTGTTTGTGGCCAATTGGGAGGACTCCCCTAAATCCGTCTGACTGACGGTGGGAATAAAAATCCGATCCCCATCCCGCAACACCAAATCCTGGCGCAGATCCCCATTTTGAGAGAGTTCCCAGAGGTTCACCAGAATCGTCTGTTCCTGACCTGAACCCAGGGATCGCCTCACTTCTATTTCTCGCAGATTGGCGGATTGGTTGATGCCCCCCGCTAGTTGCACCGCCTGGGTCACGGTGGGGAACTTACTCGGATCGACTGGAATCGAGTAAGCCCCCGGTCGATTCACCTCTCCGGCAACAGCAATATCCACTGGACTGGTGGCGGCTAAGGTGACAGTGACACTAGGGTTTTTCATTGTTCGGCCATACTGGGCCTCCAGGGTGCGCTCTAACTGTTGCAGGGTCAGCCCTTCCACCCGCAGTCTGCCCAATAAAGGCAGGTTAATTAATCCATTCACTAGCACCGTATATTCACCGTTGTGTTCTGGGAAAGTCGGTAGGGTGAGCTTGATGCGATCGCCCCGTCCCAGGCGATAATCCGCATCCCCCGCTAGGTTGATAGCAAGAGTGGTAACCTGACGGGCTGTGGGGCTGGTTCTGGGTGAGGGGCGGGGTACAGATAAGTTGGGGCTAGAAGTCTGGCTGGACTGGGCCACAGGATTCCCAGTCAAACTTGGCATTCTACCGGATTGCACCATCCCCTGATAGACGAAAGCGGCAACCTCCGCCACCGTAGCTGTTTTTTGAGGATTGAGAATACGGCGATTGGGATAGTTCACCACCAGGCGATATTCTACAGCAGCAGCCACCCAATTCAACTCCTCCGCCGGAATACTGGCAGCATCGATAAAGTACTGACTGAGCTGTTCGGGTTGGACTTGCCGATTTTGTAGATTCAGTACCCGCACTAGAGCCCCTAGGGCTTCTACCCGCGAGATTTTCTGCTCCGGTTCAGACTGGAGTGAACTAGCGCTCACCCCAAATGCCTGGTTCAGAATGGCCGCAAATTGTCCCCGGGTGAGGGTTTGTTCCGGGTCTAGATTTCCGGTAAATTCCCCTAGAATTCCTCTAGCCGCTAGAGGTTCAATAAAGCTCTGGGCCCAGTGAGTGATCAAGGAATTCTGACCACTAGATTCAGAAACCTCTTCAGGAGCCAGAACTGCAACTTGAGCTACAGGTTCAGAGTTAGTGACAATCCACTGGGCAGCGTAGGGCTCAGAATTGAATTCTAGAGAATCTTGACGGGTTTCTGCGGTCATTGCCAGGGCCCATGGTACAGAAGAACCGACCATAAAGACTGTGCAAAGTGTGAGGAAGGAAATACGCATGAATCTGAATTAAGTAACCCTTAGGTTAATATTCAAAAGCTCTTCATCGTATCAGGATGGTTGTCAGATTCCAGTAATTCTCCGGATCTTTCCAGTGCCAACCGTATAGTAAATCGGTATTGCCGGGTGTTGCTGTGCGTCAGTCTTACCCTACGATTTATTAAGCAAAATATGAGTTTAGCTAATAGTTCCGCCTTAAGTTGCATTGCAACTGCTGTCGGCTGTGCCGTCACCGGCATGGTTCTCAGTGAAAAGCTGACTCAGGCCAATCCTGAGCCCTTAAGTGATGACACTATCCAACAAAGTCGTCCGAAAACCGCCGATGAATTGATGGCAGAAGCGGCCCAGGGACTAAAACAATCCGTCACCCCTCCCGGGACACTGCCGATTCAAAGTTTCAGTTCTGCTCCCCAAACTGCGGCTGTGGAGGATTTGGGCCCCAACCCCCTAGATGCTCCCAAGCCATCAGAGATGCTAACCGCTCGTTTGCCCCCCATGCCTCAATCCGTTGCCTCTAGGGTGACGCAGTTGGAAGAAAAATTACAATTTTTACCGGACTATCTCAATTTCGATGCTGAACCTGAACCAAAAGCAACTCGCCCCGAATCAGCGGCGATCGCCACAACTGAATTCCGAGAATCGGACGCTCTAAACCCAACAGTGATTAGTTATATTCCAGAGGATCTGGCCGTTGAGCCCGTACCCTTGCCTCCTCCTGGATTGAGTGTATCCCAGAATGCCGCTGAATATGCCGCTCAGTACATTGTTGAGCCTACTGTTGAGCCTGGATCTGCTATTTCCGCAGTCAAGCCCCAGGCTGCTACTCCTGAACCTGAAGTGGCTCAATATATTGTTGATCCTCAAGAGGTGATTACCACTAAAAAACGTCCAGCTCCCCCTCGGCTCAATTCTAGAGTTAATCCGGTTCAGTCCGGCGCTCCAGTCAGTCCAATTATCGATCCAGTCCTGGAAAGCTATCCCAAAACCCACGAGCAAACCCATTCTCAACTGCCCGATAAAACTGTAACCGTTGCATCGACTCCATTCTCCCAACCATCGTCTGTTGATGCCAATGTTCATCCCAAGCCAATGCCGAGCTTGTTGAAGAAATTGGTTGAGGCCAATAATTCTAGCTCGGACATCATGAATGATATCAAAGGGACAACCCCAGTTTCATCTTCAGGGAGTAATGCCGTCATCGAATCAAAGCAAGCGTCTCCTACTTTTGTTCAGGTTTCTGAAACCAGTCAATCTATCCATCAGCCAACCTTTAAATCTGTAGATCCAGCCAAATTCTAAAAGTGCTGTTGCTCGTCGGCAGATAGGCCATCATGTCGGGGATAGCTTCACAAATGACCTACTTTTTTAAAGCTATTCATCCTACACCTTTACAAATAGCCTGGGTTTGTAAAAATCCAGGGATTGCTCCGGAGCAGCACAGTTCCTCGGGTAAACAGTTATAGAAAGTCTTTGAGATTGATCAAAAACAATCAAGAATGGACTTCAAAAGTGAATAAATTGAAATTATTTGGGAGCCGAACTTCGATGGTCATTTTGATCTCAGTTCCTCCCCCCTCAACCCCAACCGAGGTTACTCCAGGAGGTTAATTGTGCAGAAAAGGTGCGACCGAAATCGGAAACGCTCCCAACGGCGAAAGATTTACTGCCCGGAGCATCATTGCTATCTCGATAGTGTCAGTCCCAAGTATCCTCTGTATGCGGATCAAATTGGACAACTTCAGAGCCGGGGCATGAATCACAAAAATGCTGCAATGTTGATCACCGCTCGAACGTCAGTGCCCTTAACCAATGAATGGCTCGAAGCCTTCTGGTGTCAAGAATGTCAGGAAACCAACTGGTTTTATGTGGTCAAAAAAGGGCAGCAACTTTACGCCGCAACTCCGGCAACCCGAGAACTCTGGCAAAAGGTCACAGGCTTGAGTGATCCTTCTAGAAATCCATCCATTAGCGAATTTACTCAACGTCATAGTGCTGGGGTGTCCCGATAGCTCAAAGTGATAGCGATTTTTAATCCCGCACTGTAGCAGCGTGAGAAACACTGTAGAGCCGTAAAGATTTTCACACACTCTTTTCCATTCAAGACATTGTTGGGGATGCACTCCCTAGAACCCTTGTAGAACCCGTAGTAGAATTTGGATATTAGCCCCATGAAAAAATTGCTTGTTACCGGTTCCTCTGGCTTAATTGGCTCAGAAGTTTGTGGTTATTTTGCCAGTCAGGAATGGGAAATTCACGGCGTAGATAATAATCAACGAGCTGTATTCTTTGGTGCCCAGGGAGATACCCGCTGGAACCAGGAACGGCTACAAAAAACTCTGCCTGCTTTTATTCACCATGAACTGGATATTCGCGATCGCCCAGGCGTTTTAGAGTTAATTCACCAACTCAAACCTGATGCCATCGTGCATACGGCGGCTCAACCCTCCCATGACCGGGCAGCAGCCATTCCCTTTGATGATTTTGATACAAATGCAGTTGGCACACTAAACCTACTAGAAGCCACACGGCAAGCCTGCCCGGAGTCACCTTTTGTTCACATGTCCACGAATAAAGTCTATGGCGATCGCCCAAACACTATTCCTCTCAAGGAACTGGAAACCCGGTGGGATTATGATGATCCCAACTATGAACAGGGAATTGCGGAAACCTTCAGCATTGACCAATCCAAGCATTCTTTATTTGGTGCTTCAAAAGTAGCCGCCGATGTCATCGTGCAAGAATATGGTCGCTATTTCGATATGCCTACCTGTTGCTTGCGGGGGGGATGTCTGACTGGGCCAAATCACTCTGGAGTGGAACTCCATGGATTCCTCAGTTATCTGGTGAAATGCAATCTAGAAGGCAAGGAATACAAAATCTTTGGCTATAAGGGCAAGCAAGTTCGCGACAATATTCACTCCCTGGACGTGGCTCGGTTTATTCATGCTTTCATTGACGCACCCCGAATGGCTGAGGTGTATAACTTGGGGGGCGGTAAGTCTAACAGTTGCTCGATTCTGGAAGCCTTTAAACTGGCTGAAAAATTCAGTGGCAAACCTATGCAGTACACCTATGTTGCAGACAATCGGATTGGAGATCATATCTGCTACTACTCAAATTTAACCAAAATGAGAACCCACTATCCTGTCTGGGATATCACCATCTCCCTAGAAGAAACCATCCAACAAATTGTTCAATCCTGGCAACAGCGGATAGCAACCTCTAAAACCCTAGTGACTTCCCTCTAGTAGGTCAACATTCTGACAAATTACCTGCCCTCAACCGATTATTTTTATGCGGATTCTAATCACTGGTATTTGTGGATTTGTCGGTTCATCCCTGGCAAAAGCTTTAAAGGAGAGATTCCAGAACTGTGAGATTTTTGGCATTGATAATTTTTCCCGTTCGGGCAGTTGGCTGAATAAAGCTCCCCTACAACAGCAAGGGATTCGGGTGATTCATGGAGATATTCGCATTGTCAGTGATGTGAATGGCTTACCTGAAGCAGATTGGGTAATTGATGCGGCAGCAAATCCTAGTGTGCTGGCGGGGGTAGATGGTAAAACCAGCAGCCGACAACTCGTTGAGCATAACTTGCAGGGAACGATTAATCTGCTGGAATACTGCAAACGGCATCAAGCTGGATTTGTCCTCCTCTCCACAAGTCGAGTCTATTCAATTCCAGGTCTGAGTCAGCTTCAAGTGACTGAGGTAGATCATGCTTTCTTTCCTGTCTCTGATCAGAAGTTCCCGATTGGGATTTCAGTTGAGGGTGTAGCAGAATCCTATTCTACAACTCCTCCGGTTTCCCTCTATGGCAGTACCAAGGTTGCCTCTGAGCATCTAGCCCTAGAATATGGGGCAACTTTTGAGTTCCCCGTCTGGATTAATCGCTGTGGAGTCATGGCCGGGGCCGGACAATTTGGCCATCCCGGCCAGGGAATTTTTGCCTTTTGGATTCATAGCTTTCGAGAACAGCTGCCTTTAAAATACATTGGTTTTGGCGGGAATGGCTATCAGGTTCGAGATTGTTTGCACCCTCAAGACTTGATTTTGTTGCTGGAGAAGCAGTTTACTGAATCTTTAACCACCGAAAAACCTCGTGTCATTAATATTAGCGGCGGAGTGAAAAATAGCATGTCTTTAAAACAGCTTAGTAGTTGGTGTGAAGATCGGTTTAGCTGCAATGAAGTGACGCAAACGAACACTGAACGCCCCTTTGATATTCCCTGGATGGTCTTGGATGCAACCCAGGCAGAACAAATTTGGGATTGGAAACCGCAAACCAATATCTATCAGGTTTTGCGGGAAATTTCTGACTTTGCTGAAGGTCAGAAAGATTGGTGTCAACTGTCAGCTAGTTAGTCCTGAGCCTGAGTGCGGAATGAACTTTTATGCTATTCAATCGCCTACAAAACTGGACTTATCTTTGTGAAAAGAAAAATGGAATTACACTCTGGCAAAAGGAACACTTGCTGTCTCCTGATCAAGTGAGTTATCTGATTCAGGATTCGATTATCCGAAAAAAATCTTTTCTGGTTGGCAAGGTCGGAAGCAATGAGCAGTTGCTCGTACTTTGGGCTTCTAGAACTCCTATCAGGTCACCTTTTAGAGTTAAACGTAGGGTTCTGTTTCAAGAAACGCAACAATGCGCTACTAATGCTGGAGTTAAACCGCGAAGCCCTGAATCCTATTTAGAACTTTTTCAGTACTTTCGCCAAACCCTGATATTGACTGACATACTAGGTATTTTCAAGCTTGAAAGGGAGAAGCAAATCCATCAGCAGTTTGCGCCCCAAGCTAGTATCTGTACACAAAGTCATTTTACTCCCTTTTTTTCTGATATTCCCTGGACAAGAAGCCTGGCGCAGAAGCGGGTTTTTGTCGTTAGCCCTTTCCTGAATCTGTTCAAACAACAGATGGAAAAACGCACTCAGATCTGGCCAGATTCAGAGATTTTACCTGAATTTTCCCTGGATGGATATCAGTTTCCCTATTTGATAGATGAGAATTCGACTTTAGATTGGAGAGAAGTCTATCAAGATGTGTTAGAGCAAATGATTTCAACTGAATTTGATGTGGCTTTATTTGGCTGTGGAGCCTTGGGGTTTCCTCTAGCAGCAGAAGCTAAAAAGCTTGGAAAAGTTGGTATTCACCTGGGGGGAATGCTACAGGTTTTGTTTGGGGTTATTGGGAAGCGCTATGAGGAGCATGACTATTTTAAGCAACAAATGAATCAAGCCTGGATACGTCCACCCACTACGAATCGTCCTAGCAACTTTCAAGCCGTCGAAGGCGGATGTTACTGGTGATTTGAGTCCAGTATGTGCTGTTCACTTTAAATTAATTTAGTGTTGTACCTTCAATAAATCTTGAGTTAAAAAGATCTTGTTATATGACCTCCAAAAATCTACTCCAAAAACAGTTGAACTTGATTCACAGAGTGCTGACGCTCATTCTCCCGTTTGGTAGACGTGAGCTGATCTTGATTTGCCTTTTAGTATTACTTCAAGGTGCAATTCAAGCAATAGGAATTTTCTCGATCATGCCTTTTTTGGCCCTAGCGACCAACCCTGAAAGCGCTATCAACTCTAGTGCTGGTCGAGAACTGGTCAAACTATTTCCTGGGATTGCGGCTGATAATATCTTGCTGTTGACTGGGATAACTACCATAACCTTGCTAATTGCTTCTAGTATTATTAATGGTGTTACTGATTATTTTCGATCTCGATACGCCTATTTCTCTGGCATGAAAATCGGAGGCTATTTACTCAATTGCTATGCAAATCAACCCTATATTTTTCACCTCAAGCATAATTCTTCAGAACTAGTTAAACGCTTACAAAGTGATGTTAATATGTTTATGTCTGGTGTCCTGGCACCTTTCCTGGAGATTTTAGCCCGTAGTATTAATGTCTTATTGTTATTAATTTTACTTCTGGTTATTAATCCTGTTATCTGTATCCTGGTTACAGTTGTTTTTAGTCTATTGCTAAGCCTATCATTTGTAATCTTTCGTCGTCCTGTTGTTCGGGGCAATCTTGAGCGTAAACATTTGATCAGTGAAAGATTTTTATCTGCTCACCAGCTTTTAGGTGGGATTAAAACAGCAATAGTTCACCATGCCCAGGATTATTTTACCAGGCGCTTTGTTGAGTCCTGGCGGAAAATTGCCGCCCATGATTCTTTCGTAGCGATCGCATCTAGTGGCCCTCGATATACCATTGAAGCTGTTGCTTTTTCCTCGATAGTGTTGCTGGTACTGTTGATACAGAGCAAAGGACAGTCTCTGCAAGAGATATTACCCTCACTCGTCTTTTTTGTAATTGCTTCTTATCGAATGTTACCTGCTTTACAAAGTATTTATGGGCAGATTACCAAGATTCAGAGTCAAACTTTTGCATTAGATACTTTGTATGAGGACTTCCAATTATTTGGTCAACGTCCGCTTCCTCAAAAGGTTATAGGTAAATTAGCTTCCCTGGAATTTAATCAGCAGATTGCCTTTGATAATGTAACTTATCGTTATCCGGAGTCTGATAAACTGTCTCTCCAAAATATCAGTTTTACAATTGAAAAGGGGAGCAAAATTGGAGTGGTTGGTGCTTCTGGTGCAGGGAAATCTACTCTGGTTGATTTATTAATTGGTTTACTAGAACCTACTTTAGGGGATATCTACATTGATGATCAAGTTTTGAGTCCAGATAAGATTGTGAGTTGGCAAAAATTAGTTGGCTATGTTTCCCAAGATATTTTTTTACTAGATGATACGATTCGAAGCAATATTGCTTTTGGCATTCAACCTCAGAATATTATTGAAGCTCAAGTTTTTGTTGCGGCTCAAGTTGCCCAGATTCATGATTACATTATGAATGATCTGCCAGAAGGCTACAACACATTATGCGGCGAACGTGGTACCCGTTTGAGTGGAGGACAGCGACAGCGAATTGCCTTGGCGAGAGCCCTTTATCATCAACCTAGCGTATTGATTTTTGATGAGGCAACCAGCGCTTTAGACAACCAAACAGAACGAAATTTAGTAGCTGCAATTGATAGCTTACCTGATCATTTCACAATTATTACAGTGGCTCATCGTTTATCTACAGTCAAAAAATGTGACCGAATATTAGTTTTTGATCAGGGAAGATTGCTTGACTCCGGAACTTACGAAGATCTTCTAGATCATTCTTTGACTTTCAAACAACTTGCAACCCAAAATCACCCATAATCTATAATGAGCTTAGAAATTCCCCAACCCAATTTTATTATTATCGGATCTGCCAAGTGTGGTACAACTACCCTGGCTAAGATTTTAGATGACCATCCGGAATGTTGCTTTAGTCAGCCTAAAGAAGTGAATTTCTTTACCAGTAATAAAAACTATTCTCAGGGATGGGACTATTATCAACAGGTATTTTCTCATTACAATAATGAGCCTGTAGTTGGAGAAGCAACCCCTGCCTATTCTAACAGGATTGCATTTCCTGAAACGGCCCAGCGAATTTATCACTTTAGTCCACAAATGAAGCTGATTTATATCGTTCGTGAGCCTTATCAGAAGTTTCTTTCAATGTGGAAAATGGAACACAGAGCTGCAGTGCTATTTGCAGATTCTAAAAATGTCACGATTGATTACAACGCATTGGCTGGACTTAATGCCTATTTTGATAATGTCTACTACGGGGATAAATTGAGAACATGTTGTTTTTACTTTCAGCTTCAGGCCTATCTAGATTTATTTCCAGCAGACCATATTTATATTGTTTTTTTGGAGGATCTTAAGAAAGATATTAATCATGAAATGACCAGGATTTGCAAATTTTTAGAAATTAATCCTGAAAAACTAGTAATTCAGAATGAGGAAGGTGAAAATCGCGGCGATCGCCTTCATCAAGAAACACTATTGTGGAGATTCTTGCGTCAATCGTCCCTCAAATTGCTATTAAAACCTCTAGCTAATTCTTCTATCCGTAAGACTTTATATCGCTTTTTTGGTCGTAATCAATTTCAAAATCCTGAAGAGCAACTGACTGAGGAAAATATGGAACGCTTTAGAGAAATGGTACACCAGGATGCTTTGAGATTTTTGGATTACTGTGATAAGCCCCAGGATTTCTGGAAGTCTCTGAGTTAGTTATATTTTCTCTATCCATGGTTGATAAATAAATAAATGAACAATAGTATTTGGTTCAATATTCATATTCCCAAATGTGCTGGTAGCTCATTTGTATCTATTCTAAAACGAAACTTCAGAGCCGGTTTCGCCGATGGTCGTAGCTTTGATCCGGTGAATAAATATGGCGAAGCCGAAACTCAACAGATCTTAAAAATATTTTCCAGAATCCGATGTTTTTCCGATCATAAATTCACCTATCATTTGCCCTACGATCGGCCAGAATATCATGTTCGGGGAATTGCTTTTGTCCGTGAACCTACTGAGCGTTTCATCTCCCATTATTTTTATTGTCGCCATAACTCCCAAGGAGATTTTGATCCCCTGGCCAAACAACTTGACATTACAGCCTATACTCGGGCAGTGATTCAAGATCAGAATCGGGTCGGGTTAGTCAATGGTCAGACCTATCATCTAATGGGCGATCGCTCTAGCCAATATTTTCAACAAAATTTTGAGCTGCTAAAACAGCGAATTGAGCAGCAGCAACTTTTACTTTTTCCGGTTTCCCGATTTGATGAAGCCTGCATGCTTTTAGAACATTTGTTCCCAGAAGACTTTCATGATTGCGCCTACATTCGACAAAATATTTCTGATAAAGACCAGAGCGTCACTGACTCTGTTCGGGAAATGATCTATAGCTCCATGACATTGGACTATCAATTACTAGAGCTGGCAAACATTCAGACCAATCAATTGATCGCTTCTACATTTGCGTCAGAAGTAGAAAAGCAAACCCAAAATTTAAAGTTTGAGCAACGCTGTCAGAAGCTTCAACATCAACTCAACAGCCCCTGGCGTAGGATCAAGCAATTGGGTTTGAGAACGACTCAGCGTTTGCTCGACGATTCCCCTGAGTTAAAAGCTTTTGTTCAATAGTAATGGTTCTAATCTCTTAGTGGACTCGATTACGGTCATCGGTTCGTCAATCTGGTTTTTCAACTTAAACCTTTCTTTTTAAATCTTGCTCTTGATGAAATTGTTATTTATCACATCAACTCCTCCCATTCCCAGTTGGGGTGGAGCCATGGCTTTCTATCGTCACCTGTGTGAACGGGATGATTTTCAGATTAGTGTGGTGACTGACAATCCTCAAATTCTGAGTTATTCTGTCCCCTATGAATATACTTTGATCAACCATGGTCATATCTGGAAACGCTTAGCCTGTAGCCGTTTTGGCAAGGTTGCCCACTCCTGGAGTCACCTAGTGGGTTGCTCAGACATCCCAGCCCAAATCATTGAGCAAGCTCAGACTTTTGGCCCAGATGCAATATTAACAGTGGCAGGAAGCTGGTCTTGGACGGCAAAGCTAGCGGGAGATGTAGCTGGAAAGTTGAAATTGCCCCTGGTGGGTAGTTTCAACGATTGGTGGTACTACAATACTATTCGCTATCCCTGGCTCGATCCACTGCTGGAACAGAACTTTAAACGGTTTTATCGCCAGTGTGATCTAGCCCTATGCACCTCAGAAGGGATGCGTGATGCCCTTGGTTCCCATCCCAATGCGGTGGTTTTGTATCCAACCGGGGCTTCAATGCCTGCTGAGGTTCCCCCCATCCAACAGTATCCCAATCCAATTTTCACGGTAGCGTTTGGAGGCAATTTAGGAGATTGGTATGGGCGAATGTTAGAAGCATTAGTCACCAGAGCAACAGGTCAACCGATTGCCTTCAAATTCTTTGGCAGCAACCCGAGTTGGAGTTCAGCCTTTGATACTAGGGTCAGGGATGCAGGCATTTATCAAGGTCAGGTTTCCTTTGAGCAGCTTCGCCAGGAAATGCAACAGGTAGATGCCCTCTTACTCTTGATGGGTTTTGAACAAACTTGCGCCCAGATTGAACGTACTAGCTTCAAGACCAAGTTTTTGGATTACCTCTCCTTTCGTAAACCAATTTTACTCTGGGGGCCAGATTACTGTTCCGCTGTGGGAATTGCCCAAGAATTTGACTCTGCCGAAATCTGCACATCACCTCGGGCTGAGGACTTTTTAGCCACCATTGAACGATTACAAAACAGGGCTCAGCGTCAGGAAGTACTTTTAACCAATGCTCAAAAGATGTATGAAGAACGATTTCATCCTGATAAAATCCACCAGATTTTCGTGACTCAGATGAAGCAATTGATTGCTCAACCCTAAAACCATGACTCCAATGGACTTGAAAAGGTTACTAGAAACCCTGGCTGCTCTGCCCTACAAAGCCACATTTCGTCCTCCTCTAGTTTACTTACGAGAACCCTTTTTTCAATGGCAAAATCAAATTCGGATTCGTCAGTGGTTGTATCAGGTGCGTCAACAAGATTGTAAGATTCATCCTTCTATTGAAATTCGTGGCCAAAAAGATTTTGCTCCATTTATTCACCTTGAAGATCACTGCATTTTTGAAAAAGATTGTCTGATCTGGATTGCCGATGAAGCCGAAGCAAACCCGGAATTAATGTTGGGAAATAATGTCTACTTGGGGCGCAATGTTTACCTGGGGGTTTATCAACCTCTGACCATTGGCCAAAATAGTTTAATTGGGGCTTATTCCTATTTGATTACAGCCAATCATCGGTTTGAGAATCCTGATATTCCGATTCGGTTACAAGGGTATACAGGGGCATCCATTCAGATTGGGCAGGATGTTTGGCTGGGCTGTCATGTGGTGATACTACCTGGAGTCACCGTTGGGGATGGAGCCGTGATCGCGGCGGGAGCTGTGGTGAATAAAAATGTTCCAGCCTATGAGGTTTGGGGAGGAGTTCCAGCTCGGAAATTAAGGGAGCGAAGTGTTTCAAATCAGTCATCGTTGAGCATAGGTTAATTCATGATTTTTGATCACATTAGTCAATATCTAGGCCAGAAGATCAAAGCCTTGAGATATCATTTTTTAAAGCTCAGGCTGGCTCTTTTAGGGCAAGGAACTTACCAGATTCAAGGATTTACTGAAATCGAACAATGGGGTCAACAGCAAGCCGTTAATCAGCGCATTGCACAATGGCAAACTTTGGTTACAGAGTCGGGGAATACCTATAAATACAAGGTAGATCCTGGAGCAGGAAAGCCAGGATTTAGATTGATTCGAGAGTCTCAGCGATCGCTCTATCTGGGAAATAATGCTGGGATATTTTCCCATAAAGGAATTGTTTATCATCAGCATCAGGGGGCTATTGTTGCAGAAACCCTGGAAGATTGGGAAACTGATCATTTTTACTCGGTTGAATTTACCAAGATTCGCTATGATGCTGAAATTCTTTTAGAAGGGCTGAGCTTTTCCCTGTGCTCTTTGGGGAGCCAGGACAATTACTGTCATTTCTTATTAGATAGTTTGCCCAAACTTTATCTGGCTCGGAATTTAATCTCAGAAATCGATCAATTGCTAATTTCAGGGCCAGCAACAAAATATCAACAAAAAATACTGGATTTCCTTGATCTAAATATTCCAAGAGTCTGGCTTGATTCGGGTGATCAATACCGTTGTCAACAATTACTTTTTACCACTCGTTTGAATAACACTCTCCACGCTTGCCCTTGGGCAGTTGAGGCATCTAGAAACTTACTCCTGAGTCGCTATTTAGGCAAAGCTCATCAGCCTCCACACAAAACAATATTTGCCTCCAGAAAATCTGCTCAAAAACGCAGGACAAACTTAGAAGAGAAAGTTTTAGAGCTTTTCCCGGAAGCAGAAGTGATTGATTTTGCTACACTTTCGATTGAAGAAACTATTCAAGTGTGTCAATCCTGCGAAACGTTTGTAGGGTTTCATGGGGCGGCGTTTGCTAATTTGATCTTCTGTCAGCCTGGAACTAAAGTGATTGAATTTCAGATTGAAAATACGCTCCATAATCATCAATACTACTTTTTTCCCCTCACCCAACAGCTTAAAATGCCCCATCATATTCATATTTTCCCTCAAAACATATCCCCTGACCAGGAAATATCCCTGCTCAAACAAGCCGTTCATCATAGCTATCTAAACGTTTCATCCTATGCTGAAAGTCAATCCCCAGTCCATGAGCTTACCTGATCCATTGCAGTTCCTCATCCGTTACCCCAATCAGTCTCGATCATTGCACGCTTACTGTATTGGAACTCCCAAGTCAGGTACCCATTCTCTTGCTGCCATGTTAAAGAATTATCGGTCAAGCCATGAACCTGAATGGCAAAACTTAATTGATTTAATCGGTCAAGAACATCTAAGGCGTTTACACTATGAAACTGATGACTATTTAATCACAAATCAAAAATATATTTCTTATTTTAAAATCCGCGATCGCCGATTAAATCTGGAATTTGAAGCATCTCATCTTTTAGGGCCTTTTGTACAAATTCTAGTCAAAGCATTTCCCAGGGCTAAGTTTATTCTAACCCTTCGAGATTGCTATAGCTGGATCGACTCCATGATCAATGATGAACTGAATATGGAAACCCAGGGATTGAGAGTGTATTGGAGAAAGGCTTATGATTACTATTTTTTCTCAGAAAATCATACTTATAGCCCTAAAGAATCTGTTTTAAAATATCAGGGACTATATCCCCTTTCTGCCTATATCCAATATTGGAAACGACATAATGAAACTATTATTCAAGGGATACCCGCTGAGCAGCTTCTAATTCTCAAAACCCATGAAATCAATAATTCCACCGATAGGATTGCCGATTATCTGGGAATATTAGAAAGTCAGATTTCCACAGAAAACAAACATGCTTATCCCTCCAAAGGCAAGCATCATGTTCTCAAACAAATTCCCCAAACTTATCTACTAGAAAAAGTTCAATATGAAGCTGGAGAACTAATGAAAACCTATTTTCCGGATAGCCAGGGAGATCATCTGTATGATTAATTGTGCATTCTTTATTTCTAGTGCCATTCATTTGAGATAGAGCCTTGAAAATTGCAATTCTCTCAACCATAGAAAATTATGAATGGGCGGGAACAGAGGAAGTGTGGGCTCAGTTTGCTCAAACGGCTTTGAATCAGGGACATCAAGTTCTAGTTTGTGCCCATTGGCGGGTTGCTCGTTCTCCCCAGGTTGCCCAGTTAAAACCGCTTGGCCTTCAAGTGCTTGAACGCCGACCCTTCCGACCCACGAAGATTTATCTCTTGAAAGAACGCTACTGGAGTGATATGGAGGGAATCAATCAATTCCAACCTGACCTGTTACTGATCAATGGCGGTTCCCTCTTTGACCTGCTCAATCTACCAGCCTTGAAGCAGTTCTGTGGGGCTCTGAGAATTCCCAAAGTGTTTTTCTGTCATTTTGTGGCTGAGGGATTAATGCCCCATGACCGCGATCTCGTCAGGGAATTTGCGGCAACCATGCAGAGCTGGGTATTTGTTTCAAAGCATAATAAATACCTGGCAGAACGACAGCTTGCTTATAGCTTTGATCAGGCTCAAGTGATTATTAATGGCCCTAAATTAGATTTGGATCAACCTCTGTGCTGGCCTGATTCTAAAACAATGCAAATGGCCTGTGTTGCTCGCTTGGAAACCCGATGGAAGGGGCAGGATGTATTGCTCGAAGTCTTGAGTCAACCCCAGTGGCGATCTCGGAACTGGCATTTGAATCTTTATGGTATCGGCCCTGATGCAGAATATATTACTCAATTAATTCAGCATTACGATTTGACTCAGCAAGTTACCTGTCACGGCTACGTTCAAGATATTCAGTCTGTTTGGCGGCAAAATCATTTGATGGTGTTGGCAAGTCGGGGAGAGGGAACCCCTCTGGCAGTTTTGGAAGCAATGATTTGTGGTCGGCCAACGGTAACAACTGATGTCGGAGGTAATCGTGAGATTCTAATTCATCGGGAAACGGGGTTCATTGCTGAAACGGCAACCCCTTATTCCTTGAGCCATACTCTGGAGAAGGCTTGGGAAGAGCGCGATCGCTGGTTAGAAATTGGAAAAGTAGCTTACCAAGTAGCAAAGCAACTCATCCAAGAAAATCCCGCAGAGAAACTGTTAAATTATCTGATGAACTTGTAAATTGCTCAGCAACAAAAACATTCTTACCTCGTTAAAAGATGGGTGAGAAAATACTTCTAAAGTCAACCCTTCGTAGCATCCTTTAAAATTTAGTAGCTTAAAACAATGAGATCTTACATTTTTTTACTTTCGCCTCCTTACTGTGGTTCAACACTTTTGTATAAATTATTATCGACATCTGAAAGTGTTTCTTGCCTACCGAATGAAGGACAATTTATTGATGAAGTAAAGGATATAATGAGAGATTCCTGTTGGGATTCTGAAAAACATATGCCCTGGCCTTATATTAAGACAGTATGGCATAGATACTGGGATGAAAGTAAGTTTTATCTAGTTGAAAAAAGTCCACCGAATCTGGTTAGATCTAAATTAATAGAAGAAAACTTTAATCAACCTTTATTTATTATTAGTGTTCGTAACCCCTACGCTCACTGCGAAGGTCTAATTCGTCGTAGAAATGGATGGGACGAAAAGAAAGCTGTAGAGTTTTGTATTTTCTGCCTCAAGGAGCAAATGAAAAACTCGCAAATACTAAAAAATACAATTGTTACAACTTATGAAGATTTTTGTGATCATCCCTTAGATTTTTTTGAAGATCTATCTCAGATTATTCCAGACTGAGGTAAGGTTGATATAAGTCAAGAATTTTCTATTCATTCTATTGATGGGCCGCTCACTAGAAGTATCATAAATCTAAACAACAAGAAAATTAAAAGGCTATCTGTAAATAGCATAAGAAAAATCAACTATTATTTATATCAAGAGAATGATCTGATGAAGTTTTGGGGCTATGAATATTATGAGCCTAGTTTTTGGCATGATATTCAGCGTTTCTTTCTGATCACACAAGATTTGTGGATAAGAGCTCAGAAAAAAATAAAAAAAAATAAAAAAAAATAAAAGGAGTATAGCAAAAACGAAGTGTCTAATTACTAAAATTTTCTCTTTAGACACTTGACTAAATTTTAGTAAAAACTAGAATTCAAGCCTTCACTATACACAAATATATTGTTTACTTAGTCTTATTAATTTGAAGAATGAATAGAATTTTTTTTTGCTTTATTCATATTCCAAAGTGTGGAGGAGTTACCTTCAACGAAATCCTGAAACGAAACTTTAGAAATAGTTATCTTCGTCTGCCCCACGAATTATATGAAGGCTCGCTGCCTCGGTTTAACCTCCAACTTTACATCAGCGAAAGCATTGAACGGAAAGGAATTGGTGGCCATCGTATGAGCTTAGATCTACCTTTTATAGAATTAAACAATGTTGACTTAAAAGCAATTTGCTTTGTAAGGAATCCAATTGATCGAATCCGTTCCGAATTTTTCTATATCAAAAAATTGCCAGGTAAAATCAGTCAAAATACATTGATTCATAATCATAACTGCTATCCATCCTATCTAAAACATCTTCTAGAAAACCCAGAGGATCGCAAGGTGACTGAAAACTATCAAACCCGATATTTATTTGGTGAACTTCCAACTAATTTTATCTTTTTGGAAAAACTGATCAGTTCTGGACAGTTACTATTGTTTCCCCTGGAGCAATTTGACCTAGCCTGTTTGTTTTTGGAGAGATGTTTTCCTGATGATTTTAAGGACACTTCTTATGTTAAACGAAACGTTAATAAAATAGAGAAATATTCAAATTATCAAGCTTTAGAAGAAGAGTTAGAATCAAAGCTAGTAAAAGATAAAAAGTTGTATGAAATAGCAAGACAACAATTTGATAATCTGATTTCTGAAGGATTTTCGGACTGGCAACTTAGAAAAGCAAAAAATAACTTTGAGCGTCGTTGTCTGATTCGTCGATATTGCTATTCTCCTGCTCAAAGATTAACTCGAAAGCTACATTATTTAACTAATTTATGGTAAGTATTTCTGCCATTATTCCCAACTATAACCGAGCAGCTTTGATTGGTGAAACTATTGAAAATATGCTGTATCAAACTCTACCTCCTTCTGAAGTGATTGTGGTAGATGATGGGTCTACTGATGACTCTGTTCATGTCATTCGAAGTTTTGGCGATCGCGTCACTCTCATTCAGCAGCCCAATAAAGGCCCAGGTGCAGCGCGAAATACTGGGCTGAAAGTTGCAACAGGGGAATTTATTCAATTTATGGATAGTGATGATTTAGCCTCTTTAAATAAGCTAGAAGTTCAGTCCAAAAAGCTCATTCATGATCATGCCGATATGGTTTACGGCCCTTGGGTAAAAGTATGGATGCAACAGAATTCTCTAAAACTTCAGGATGTTGTATTACAACAAAGTCAATTACCTGATAACTATCCTCCGCTTTTTTGGTTCCTCACCTCTTGGTCAATGGTGTTTCAACAGTGCTTAGTTCGCAAATCTCTACTGGATCGGATAGGTGGGTATCGAGAAGATATGCGTCTCTATGAAGATGGTGACTTGTTTGTTCGGATGTTAGTTTCGGAAGCAAAATTAACCTATGAAAATGAATCTTTGACATTATATCGACTAGAAGACTACGGCAAACTCACTGCCTCGGGCAGTTACAAAAGTTCTAAAGTTATGGATCAGCTAAAGTTTTATCAAAATACAATTCAACTGATAAACCAATCTTCAAATTATCAGTTTATATTGAAGCATCCTTTATTTCATTTGAATCTCTGGCAAACTTTGTCAGACTTACAGAAACACCAAATTTCAGACGAAGTGTTCACAGCTGCCTTAAATGAAATATTACAGAAAACTTCCTTCACTCAATTGAAGATGAAAAAGTGGCTCCGGCATAAACAACAAGGTCTTCAAAAACAATTTAAAGGTCATCGTTGGTCTGAGGCTTATCAATCTGGCAACTTAACTATTCAGCAAAAACAACTTATTGAAGAACTTGAATTTTGTCTGATTAGATAGCTCAGGTTTTGATTAATTAAAGGTTCCATCTCGAGTTTTTCTAAAATGTCTAAATCCCTTTTAATTGTAGAAGAGTGTCTGCGTGATCTAAAAGCGCACTGGTTTGAGTATATTAGAACAATCACTACTGCTGCCGAATTAGAAAATTGGAAGGTTGACGTTGTCTGTCATCAGAATACCTCTCCTGAAATTCAGCAAGCATTTTCTACCTTTCCGATTTTTCAGTATGCTCGCTATCTTGACAATGCTGAGAAAAAGCTTCCAGGTGAGCGATATTATGGCTTTATTCTTCATAGTTGGAGATGCCTGAAAGTTTTATTCCCATTTTTGAATCAGCATCCTCAATATGATCATATTTTTGTTCCTACAGTACTGGTTCATCATCTTCTAGCCTGGTGGGTGATTATGACTTTTCATCCTCAAAAACCCAAACACCTAACTTTATTTTTTGTGACCAATCCTGGAGTTTGGGATACTCAAACGAAAACATCTTACTTACCTCAATCAGCCCAACTTCAAGGAATCCTGATCAAACTATTTCGCCCTTTTGTTCAGCAGGAAACAGTGACTCTAGCTGTGGAAACAAAGGTCGCAAGACAGGAATTTGAAGCTTTGACAACTCTGCCTTTTATACAATTGCCCCATCCTGTTGCTAATGTTGATCTGATAGTTGAAACTGTGGATTACAAAAACTCATTGTTAAATTTTGCTTGCTTTGGTTTTGCCCGTTATGAAAAAGGGTCAGATTTATTTAAGCAAGCTATTGAACAGTTTATATATCAGTTCAAGTCCGATCATTTACAATTTTACATTCAATGGATAGAACCATTTGATTTACCAGACGGAACAGTTTGTAATCCAAACTCTCTATCTGATCTTGCTCAAGTCAAGGTGATTGATCGGCCTCTGGTTACTGATGCTTATCAGGCTTTATTAAAAACAACTGACTGCATGGTTTTACCCTATCGCAATTCTTCTTACTATGCTCGGGTTTCAAGGATTGCAATTGAATCTACATTTTTGGGAATTCCGATGATTTATACAAAGGGAGGATGGCTAGAAGATTTGGTGCAGGAATTTGGTGCAGGAATTGGAATCGAAGATGAAAATATTGATGAACTGATTGCTGCTATTCAAACAATGAGCAATAGTTACTCTCACTATCGTCAAGCGGCTTTAATCCAACAAGAAAAAACCAGAGTATACTTTTCAGGCCAGGCATTTTGTCAGATGTTGCTTGAAGCAGTTTAAGAAATTCTTAGTTAATTAATTGATTAATATGAAGCTATTATATTATTCTCCATCCAGTTATGGAGGACTTGCAGACTATGCTCATGAACAGGCAAATGCCCTGGCCAATCTAGGAATTGAAGTCACTTTTATGTGTACTCCAAATTATCCTAAAAATCGCGGCGAACTTTATCAGACTTTGCCAGTTTTACAAGATGACTTGAATCAAAAACAATCTAATAAGGTCATTAAAGTAGTTCGCCATATTAATACTACGGTTAGTAATTACCAAACCTTAGCTAAGACCATAACAACCCAAGATTTTAACGCTGTATTATTGGGCTCCTACGCAGAATATTTTGCGCCGATATGGGCGGGAAACTTAAAAAAATTGGCTCAAGCAGGAGTAGTTTTTGGAGCTATAGTCCATGATCCAGTCAGGGATTTTGTCCTAGGGCCTCCATGGTGGCATCGCTGGTCAATTGCTGCAGCTTACTCCTTTCTAACCCACGCCTTTGTCCATGAGCCGATTGAACTCGATACAGGGCGATTCACACCTCAACTGCAAACCACAGTCATTCCCCACGGCATTTATCAGTTTCCCCAGGCAACCTTGTCCCAACAATCCGCCAGAGAAGCTTTGGGCATACCTCCAGATGCCAGAGTGATGCTAGCCT
Organism: Oscillatoriales cyanobacterium RM2_1_1; assembly: GCA_012033335.1. GTDB lineage: Bacteria > Cyanobacteriota > Cyanobacteriia > Cyanobacteriales > Microcoleaceae > JBHJGO01. The sequence continues at coordinate 15,592 of JAAURB010000040.1, read as the reverse complement.
TCGGTCATATCCGAGATGGCAAGAATTTAGATCTGGTTCTCCAGGCCATGGCTCAATTCTCAGACCTGTATCTACTGGTAGCGGGAAAGGAGCAGTCATCCGGTCAGCGCCCAGTTATTTGCTATCAGAAGTTAGCGGAAAAATTGAATGTGGCAGAGCGTTGCCGTTGGCATGTACGTTTCATTCCAGAAAGAGAAGTGGGTAATTTTTTTGTTGCTTCAGATTTAGTATTGCTGACCTACAGTGAGGCGTTTCGATCTGCTAGCGGAGTATTAAATGCAACGGTAAATTATCGCAAACCCTGTCTGGCTTCATCGGGAGAGAGCGTTTTAAAGTCAGTTGTGGAGAAATATCAGCTTGGAATTTGGGTTTTTCCGGATAGTGTTGAAGCAATCGTGAATGGATTGAATAGATGGATGAATGCCGATTTCCATTCTAAATGGGATCAATATATTGCTGAAAATTCCTGGCCATTGAATGCAAAGTTGGTATTGAGTAAGTTCAATCAGTTGCCAATCAAAGAGTAATCAAAGCTGAGTATATAACCTTAAATATAGATAAATTATGAGCACTAATTTTCTTGACTTTTCTCCTCGTTTAAAGAATATTATAGAGACTGGAAAGAGTATAGATGAAAATAGAAATACTATTGATGTAGCAGGTACCTCTACAATCAATAATCTAAAAGTTATTCGGGGATTAATACTCGACCATAGCCCTAGAAAAACCCTGGAAATTGGTTTGGCTTATGGGGCTAGTGCATTAGCTATCTTAGCCAGTCTAAGGGAAGTTCATCCAGACAACAATTACTTACATACCGCAATTGATCCATTTCAAAAAACAGCCTGGAAGAATAGTGCATTGGTGGCGATCGAAGAGGAAAACCTGCAGGAAAACTTTAGATTTTTATCTGATTTTTCCTGCTTTGCTTTACCCAGTTTATACAAATCTGAAGAAAAATTTGATCTGGTTTACATTGATGGCTCTCATTTATTTGAGGATGTATTAGTTGATTTTTATTTTGTGTCCCGTCTCTTAACACTGGGAGGAGTAATATTGTTTGACGACTGTTCAGACAATCATATTAATAAAGTGATTCAGTTCATTAAAAGTAATTATAGAGACTTTTTAGTAAATTTTTCAACTGAAAAATTTACTAATAAAAGTTTTCCAAAGCGTCTTGCCAATCAATTAGGGTATCGTCAAATTGAGGCATTTAGACTGATTGCTTATCCGCCCCGCAAATGGAATGCCCAGTTTTATAAGTTTTAATTCACAAGTTCTAATCTGACCAGTTTCATAGTTCGTTTATTAACTCTTATCAATCTGTTTTTTCTTATGATCGAGACTTCAAGGTTTAGTTTAGTAGATAAGGTTAGTCCCCTTAATAACCGACTAATTTTAGGAGGAATTCTAAGCTATACCTATAATTACTGGTTATCTTCTTGGCCATCTCGTCGGCTTCGAACCCTCTATCTTAAAAAGTATCTTGGGGAGTTTGGTAGTGGTACTTCAATTCAGATGGGATGCCGATTTCTTAATGGTAGAAAAATTCACTTGGGGGAGAGAAATATCATTAATTTTGGCTGTTTATTTGATGGCCGCCACTACTATATTAAAACAGGTTCTGATGTTTCTATTGGCCCGGAAGCAACAATTCTAACCCTAGGTCATGATCCTCAATCCTCTGAATTTTCAGACCGTGGTGGAGATGTGATTATTGGCGATCGCGTCTGGATTGCCTATCGAGCGATTATTTTACCTGGGATAACGATTGGTGAGGGTGCAGTTGTAGGGGCGGGTTCAGTGGTAACTAAAGATGTAAAACCCTACGCGATTGTAGCTGGGAATCCAGCACGGGTAATTAAGCAACGAACCGAAACACTCAACTACAATTTGAAATTTAATCCCTGGTTATTGTAATGAAGAATTTACTTAGATACTTTTCACTAACAAGATACTCTAAAAGATAAATCCCATGGCTCAAAATTCAACCCAATGGATTTGTTGTCAGATTGGTGCTCGTGAGCACTATGCTATCCCTCATACACTATATCAAAATCATAAACTCATTTCTCTAATTACAGATACTTGGGTTACACCTCAATCTTTAATTGGTAAACTTCCAACTCCCTTTTTTAACAATCTTAAAGATCGATTTCATCTAGGATTGAGCACAGCTTCTATTCGGGCATTTACCAGGTCTTCAATCCAATTCGAAATTGCCTGTAAATTTCAAAAAATATCAGGTTGGCAGCAGGTTATTGCTCGAAATTCCTGGTTTCAGAAAAGAGCAATTCAGAGTTTAAAATCTCTTATTCCTCAATTAAACAGGCAAATTCATGCTCCAATTTTATTTACTTATAGTTATGCAGCTTTGGAATTACTTGAATTTGCAAGATCTCAAGGCTGGAAGACAGTTTTAGGCCAGATTGATCCTGGATTAGTTGAAGAAAAAATTGTAGTTGAAGCACACCAAAATCATCCTGAGTTGGCTCCATTCTGGCAACCAGCTCCTTTGAGTTACTGGGAAAACTGGAAAAAAGAATGTGAAATTGCTGACCAAATTTTAGTTAATTCCCATTGGTCAAAGTTAGCCCTTGAGAAGGTTGGTGTGCTACCTGAAAAAATCAATACTATTTCTCTAGCCTATGCTCCCTCTGAAGCTATTCAGAAATTCAAACGAATGTACCCCTCTCAGTTTTCTGTTCAGCGTCCTCTAAAGGTACTGTTTCTAGGCCAAATTATTTTACGAAAAGGAATCGCTGAATTACTAGAAGCTGCTCGACTTTTACAAGATCAGCCAATTGAGTTCTGGCTAGTGGGTTCGTTAGGAATTGAAAGGTCTCATCTTGCACTACCTAATGTTTCTTGGCTTGGCCCTGTCCCTCGAAGTCAAGTTATCAAGTATTATCAGCAAGCTGATTTGTTTCTATTTCCAACTTTGTCTGATGGTTTTGGTCTCACTCAACTTGAGGCACAGAGTTGGAACTTACCTATAATTTCGTCCCGATTTTGCGGAGAAGTAGTGAAAGATCAAGAGAACGGGATCATTCTATCTGAAGTTTCAGGTTCTACTATCGCTCAAACTTTAAGATTCTGTTTACAACATCCCGAAAAACTCACACAATTTGCTAAATCCTCCAATTTACTAACTGAATTTAACTTTCACCATCTCTATAGCTGTTTACAAACTTTAGCTGACTAGAAGCCTGAATCGTAGTTTACTAACTAAAGCTTATATTTTCTAAACATGAAGAAATTATCACAGCAATTTATCATTTTTTTGCATATTCAGAAAACAGGTGGAATTACCCTGCAGCGCTTACTTCGACAAAAATTTGGCCCTTCTCTAATGACCAGAACAGCCAAGGTTTTGATGGGTAAAGGTCAAGCATTACCTCTAGAGGAATCATTGAAATCTAAGCAAATACAAGACCGTTACTTTGCAGGTCATATCTGTTTTGGAGTACATCGGCTTCTGCCTCAACCATTTACATATATTACTTTGTTGCGAGAGCCAGTTTCACGTATTATTTCTCTCTATGATTTTTCTCGCTCAAACCCGATGGCTTTTTATCATAAAATAGCCGTAGATCGAACCCTTGAGGAATTTGCACTAAGCACAGACTTGCCCGAATTAGATAATGGGCAAGTTCGTTTTTTGGCCGGGGACTCTCATGACCTATTTATTAATCAAACTCCAGTTAATTCATGTGAAGAGAGCTTACTAGACATAGCAAAGCTAAATATGAAAAATCATTTCTCAGTAGTCGGATTAACTGAGTATTTTGACCAGTCTATGCTACTCATGAGTAAAGTAATGAACTGGGGAAATTGCTACTATCTGAGGCTGAATTCAAGTTCTGAAAAAACTGAAGTATCTGAAAAAATAAAGGCAAAAATTGCTGAACGAAATTACTTAGATGTTTTACTTTACAAGTATACAAAAGAAAACTTTTTAACAATGTTACAATCCTATCATTTGGACGATGGAAAGGAGTTGCAAGCTTTTCAAGACTGGAACTACAGATTAAATCAATACCTTGAAAAACCTTATTTTATTTATCATAGAAGTAAATCTTTATTAAGAGGAAAAGCTTACCGTCCATAGTTTTCTCCAAAACACTGACAGCTAAACTACTATGATTTCACATCCTCTCCGAGTTTTATTTCTTGCTTCTTACTTTCCAAAACCAGATAATCCATTGATGGGAACATGGGCTTTAGAGCAAGCAAAGGCGCTAGTCCGACAAGATATTGACTTGAAAGTTATTTCCCTTACTTCATGGGTTCCACGAGCATTTGCCGTCACGACGGGAGCAAAAGCCTATGCAAATTGTCCGATAGAATACGATTGGATAGATGGAGTCAAAGTAGATTATCCACGTTGGCTGTATTATCCCATTTCTCCAATCAAGCTCTGGATGCATTCACATCCAATATCCTACTTAAAAATAGCCTATAAATCGGTAGAAAAAAGCTTGTTGGAGTCAATTGAAAGCTTTTCGCCAGACCTGATTTTTTGTCATCATACCCTGCCCAATGGATGGATGGCTGCTCAGCTTGCTCAAAAATTTTGTCGGCCTTTGATCACTTTTGACCACGATTATGATGAGATTGTTGATTGTCGTAAGTATCCACAACGAAAATCTGCGGTGTTGTCAGTCACTCAAAAGGCATGGGCAATGCTTTCCGTTTCTCAGCGAATGGAAAGAGATATGCAAAGTATTTTTCCAAATATCCGTAGAACCTTGACTCATCATATTGGTGTTAATCTTCCTTCAGATGATTTAATTCGTCACCCTCGCCCTGCAGAAATCAAGGATAAAGTTATTATCCTATCCTGTGCATTATTTTCTGAAAGAAAAGGAATTCCCCTATTAATTGAAGCATTTTGTTCTATAGCAGACAAACATCCAAATGCAATCCTACGAATTATTGGGAGTGGGCCAGATGAGGAAAATATCAAAGCTACAGCAGCTCAGTGTGATCAGAATTATCAAGTGCAGCTCTTAGGTAAGAAACCCCACAGTGAAGTTTTACAGGAAATGTCTTGGGCAGATTGCTTCGCATTAGTCAGTTGGGATGAGCCTTTGGGAGCAGTTTATCTAGAGGCGATGGCAGCAGCAAAACCAGTTATCTGTTGTAATGATGGGGGAATCAATGACATTATTGAAAATAATATACATGGATATACTGTAGCACCAAAAGATTTATCTACTACAATAGAAGCCTTAGAAAAAATGCTTAGTAATTGTAATAAAAGACTAGAAATGGGTAAGAACTCAAAGCAGTTAATCGTCAAAAAAATGTGTTGGGATGCTAAAGCCACAGAACTTATTAATCTCTTTGAAGAAGCACTATATTAACTAACTTTCTTTTCAAGCCCTCATATTTGATGAATATAATAACTCTTGCCCTATGAATAACTCCAATCATATTTTTCCAGATATAAGTTATGAATATCAATATTATCAAAACTATCAGAATTATTATGCTGAGATAAATTATCCTCCAAAGCCTTCTTCCTTAGGAACTGCTTGTATTATTCTTTCAGCCATACTTGCGCCAATGCTCAGCCAATCTGCTGAGACTCCAACTACCATGGCTAATATAGTTGCTGTGACAACGGGAATCGGTCTACTAACGAGTATAGCTCTAGACTTCCGAGGAGGTCTACGAAATTTATTTCGTACAGACTTGATGTGTTTGGTTTCAATTTATTTTTTGACGTTGTTTGAGTTTTTATCTCTACCAGAAGATTTTAACAAAAGAATTTCTGTGGATCAAGCTAATCAGGCTTTAATTGTGATTTGTATTGGAATAGCTGGACTAGCAATTGGTCGTCATTTGATAGTATTAAAACCAGTTAAGTCCAAATGGCTTAACTTTTCTAAAATTTCTAACAAAACATTATTTTTACTTTTTATTGTCTCATCTTTTCTTGGATTTCTTCATATATTACTGACTGTAGACTTCAATATATTTACTATGATTGATGAGCTTCTAGGGCCAAGATTTAGTCAACCCTGGGGCCGAGGACGTTTGGGAGGATGGAGTACCTTGCTGACTGAAGTTGGTCTGCTTCGCTTAGTCATTCCCCCTTTAGCAGGGATAATTTTGAACCGCCGATCTACGTTTCCCAAGTTTCAGATAATCATCGTTATATTGATTTTTTTATTGACACTTTTTCAGGGGTTCGCTAGTGGCTCCAGAAACATATATGTAGCATACTTCGCAACTTTTCTAATGTCATATATTTTGACGATTCCCCGTAATACCCTAATAAATACGATGATTCCAGTTGCACTTTCAGCATTTTTAGTGATGTATGGTTCCTATCATATGCTGGAGTTCAGAACTATTGGATTACGAAATTATGTAGTGAATAAAGTCTATGAGAGTGGTAACACCCGGACAACTCTTGCTGTTGATTATAACCTTGCTCCCCTTGGACAAGTCATCAGCGTATTTCCTATTTCCAATGAATTTTTAGGAACTGAGGTGTTAGTTTGGTCACTCATTAAACCTATTCCAAGGGCATTTTGGCCTAGTAAACCAGAAGGCTTAAGTATTAGTATTGAAGAGTCAGTTGGTGCGGGTGCTGGCTATACGGTTGCAACAACTTATCTGGGTGAAAGCTACATTATGGCTGGACATTTTGGAGTCATCGCAACATCGCTTTTTTTTGGTGCATTGTCTGCCTGGTGGAATCGTCTTGCATTACAAAAACAGTCTGACTATGCCATGGTGGTTTATGCGCTGGGGTTCTTTGTTGCTGTAATTACAATGCGAAGTATGTTTTGGTTGACGACCATGATGCTGCCTATTGTTGCCCTGGTTGTTCTTCATAAGTTTTTCTTAAAGCGTTAATAGTGTCTATAAAAATTTGAACTGAGTTATATTTTTTATGCATGTTGTCATTATTTTTAAACATCTAGGCCATTATCATATTGCTCGTCTGAATGCTGCTTATCAAGCATGTATAGAAAACGGGTGGACGTTTACTGCCATTCAAGTTACTGACCAAACTCAGGATCATCCCTGGGGTGACCTGAAGCAAGCCATTACTTTTCCTCTAGAAACTCTTTTACCTGCCGCTACAACTCCTGATCATATTGATCGTCGCCCTGATTCTTCAACTGCTGCCGCTGTTCTTCCGGTTTGCCTAGACAAAATCAAGCCCGATATTCTAGTAATACCCGGTTGGGGTTTTCCCATTTCACGGGCTGCATTGCACTGGAGCAAACAACATAAAATCCCGGCTATTTTAATGAGCGAGAGCAAATGGGATGATGAACCGAGAACCTGGTGGAAAGAACTTTTGAAGTCCTGGTTATATGTGCAGAAATTTGATGCCGCTCTAGTCGGTGGGAATCTCCATAGGGAATACTTAATTCGACTGGGATTTTCTCGGGAGCGGATTTTTCTGGGTTACGATGTAGTTGACAATGATTACTTTTTTGAACAAGCGAAAACTGCCCGCAAATCTCCTAATGAGGCTAGGCAGCGTTGTCCGCAAATGCCTCCCCGCCCCTATTTTCTAGCAACAACTCGATTGATTCCCCGCAAGAATATCCTGCGACTTGTGCAAGCCTATGGCTCATATTTTGAGCAGATGGGAGAACAATCCTGGGATTTGGTGATTTGTGGTAGTGGTGTGGAGCAATCTCAAATTGAGCAAACGATTCAATTGTATCAACTTGGCGATCGCATCCATTTACCCGGCTTTGTCACCTATCAACAGATTGGAGACTGGTATGGACTCGCCAATGCCTTGATTCATCCTGCTCTCCAGGAACAATGGGGCTTGGTAGTTAATGAAGCCTGTGCCGCAGGATTGCCCATTCTTGGGAGCAAAACCGTAGGAGCCTGTTATGAACTTGTTCAACCGCATAAAAATGGCTTCCTGTTTGATCCAGAAAGTTCTTCAGAGATAACTGAAAGTCTATTAAAAATTCATCGCCTGGATGGTAATTCTCGTCTTGAAATGGGTCAGATCAGTCAAAAGATTGTTGATCAGTTTCACCCTCGTGTTTTTGCCCAGGGGTTACTCCAGGCCATTCATACTGCATTATAGTTTTTCTAACACTATGAACATTTTATTTGTTATTCCTTATCTAGCATCAGTTTATGGCGGCCCAGTCAAAGTCGTTCAGGAACTGTCTCAGAGTTTGGCCGAAGCGGGCCTCTCAGTAGATGTTATTACTTCCAATGCCAACGGTCTGAGCAAGCTAGATTTTCCTACCAGTCAATGGGTTGATCAAAGTCAATACCGAGTTCAGTACTTTAATTGCTGGCATCAGAATGATTTTATTTTCAGTCCTTCATTGCTCTCCTGGCTCCTGATTCACGTCCGCAACTATGATATTGTACATATTCATAATATTTTTGCCCCAATGATGTTGGTTGCTCAGGGAATTTGTCAAATGCGCCAAGTTCCCTACCTGGTCACTCCCCACGGAATGTTGGAGCCCTGGGCTCTTGCCTATAAGTCAGGAAAAAAACAATATTACTATCAATTTTTAGAGCAACCCGCCCTACAGAAAGCTAGTAAAATCCATGTTTTAAACTCGACTGAAGCTAAAAATATTCAGGCTTTAGGATTTGAACACACTGTTATTATTCCGAATGGAATTCATCGCAGCGAATTTGAAGTTCTGCCCAATCCAGATTATTTTTTGGAACAGTTTCCAGAAGTCAGAGAAAAGACCTTAATTTTGTTCCTGGGCCGGATCGATCCTAAAAAAGGACTCGATTTACTCGCGACAGCTTTTGGAGAAATTCATCGACAATTTTCTCAGTGTCATCTGATTATTGCTGGGCCTGATAGTATTGGATTTCTACCCACGGTTCAAGGGTATTTTGAGCAGGCAAATTGTTTGAATTCGGTAACATTCACCGGGATGTTAAATGGGACGTTGAAACTCTCAGCATTGGCAGCGGCTGATCTTTATATTGCACCTTCTTATTCAGAAGGATTTAGTATGTCCATTTTAGAAGGCATGGCCTCTCAATTGCCCTGCATTATTACTCAAGAATGCAATTTTCCTGAAGCGGCTGAAGCAAAGGTAGCAAAAGTTGTTAAAGCGGAGGCTAAAGCTTTAGAAAAAGCACTAGGAGAATGTTTAACAAATCTTCCAGAAGCAAAAAAAATGGGCCGACGAGCTTATCAATTTGTGCTGGAGAATTATACCTGGGAACAAGCCGCTCAAAAGCTAATTCTGGTTTATCAATTGGTTGCCAAACAGACTATCAATTTAGATGCAATAGTCTCTAATGATCTGTAATCAGGAGGTAAGATGATTTATATATAGGATGGGTTAGTGATGTTTTTGTACTATAAATAAAAAAGATTAGAGTGAAAAATTAAAGTGACTTTTTACTCTGAAAGGCCCTACTAATCCTCAAAAACCTGATAAACTTTGCTATCTTTCAAGAAGTCAAACTTACTTAAATCTACTTAGCTCTGGTGAGTTTTCCGGACTTTTAGTTTTATTTAATAGTTTTTTAAAAATTCAGGACGACTTTTCATCTAAGTCTATTCTTTTTGTATGAATCAAGCTAGAATAGATAAGAATCTCTTTTGAAAATAAGGATTTTATCAGGGGGTATTTTTGTACTGCATCCAAAAATTACTAGAATGTACTGGTATTAAATGATGATGACTTTGGACACTGATACGCTCCTTCAATTTATAGCTCCAAACTGGAAGAATAAAGGACACCTGAATAGAGGTATTTTAAGTTTTCCACTCTCTAAACTAACTCTATCAATGCAGGCCAATAGTTGTTATTTTGGCCATCCTAAATGGGCAAGAGAATATCTTGAAGTGGTTCATCGTGATGCGGAAACCCAAGAAAGATGGATAGCAACGACTGGTTCCTGGGAAAACAAGATTGTTGTCGATATTGGGTGCGCTCCGGGCAATGTTTACGCTGCAATCGGCGATCGCGCTGGAACTCCAAAACTATTAATTGGAGTGGATATTTCCAGGGGTGGATTAGAAATTGCCCAGAGCCTTGGATATATACCCGTCCTAGCAGATGGTCAGAATTTGCCGTTTATTTCTGAGTTTGCTGATATTGTGTTTCTCAATGCTGCCCTTCATCACTGTGATGACATGGAAGCGATGCTGCGGGAGGCTGCCCGTCTGGTGCGTCCGGGGGGGCTAATTGTCACTGACCATGATGTCCAGCGCACCATGTGGAAGGATAATTGGATGGCTCATTTGATCTGGAACGCGCGATTGCCGCTCTATCGTCTACTGGGTCGGGGAGGCCATGCTACTCTAGACGAGCAGTTCTGGAGCACTACCACTGAAGCCCATCACCGCCCTGGGGAAGGGATTGCACCGAAGTTTTTCCACGACATTCTTGAACCCCTGGGATTCTCCGTTGATGTCTATCCTCACAATCGCACTGCCGGGGCAGAAGTTTTATCAGGTGATCGCGGCAGAGCAGCCTGGAATATTCGTCTAGCCCAGCGTCTATGTGGCGTTAATCCAGACTCCCCAACGGGTGCATTGGTCTTGATGTGTGTTGCCCAAAGACTGTAGCAATTGGCCATGATTTATGAAGCGGAGTTGGGGAACTTCGTCCCCTAACTCCGCTTCAGTTTTTTGTCAGTTTTTTGATAGGGTTTTCAATCCCGTGAGGTACGGATTGGGGAGTTGTTGGCACGGTGCGCCGCCACCTCTCGTACTCTAGCAGCGTTGAAAATGCTGTATATGGTTGATTTGAGATTACTATAAAAGTTTAAAAAACTCCCTCCCTATTGCAAGGGAGGAAGAAAGATTAAAGTGACTAAATTAGCATTACCATCTCTGTCTAGCCCAGGCTGTGCCCCTGAATAGACTAACAAATAGCAGACCAGAAACTAATGCACCTAAATTCCATTTGATAGAACGCTTGAATAAGCTATTACGTTGATTGGAACGGGCTTCTTTAGATTGAGTATCTAATCGTTCTTTGCCGGTGCTAACAAAGTCATTTAATTGCTTCTTTACTGTCTCAAACTGGTCATTACCCTGAATCTGTGGGATCTGACCATTATTAAGTTGACCAATCAGAGTCTCCATCTCTTCAGGAGTATTGACTGTTCCCAACCGAGTTTGTAGCTCCTGAATTTGAGTTTGTAAACGTTCAATTTGAGTAGTAATTTGCTGATTATTTTGCTTATCAATCCGTAATGTATTGATTACCCCTAAAGGAACTAGCAGAAAATATAAAACTGCATAGAGCAACGTCAGCCAGGAGAATAACTTAACTAAAGGCACTTCCCAGCGTTCTCGAGAATTACGCTCGCCAAAAAACACTAGAATAAACCCTAGTAGGGGAACGGCAACCCGTTCAACCAGTTGTCCCATGGCTTGCAACTCCCAGGCGGGGTTCATAAATCTGGGGGGAAATAGAATTTCAGCAATATCCAATAAGGTTAGTAATAAAAACCCATATCCCACCCAACGAAAGAGATTAGCAGAGCGCAGTAAACTCAGGTTAAATCGCTTTAAAACCTCGATAGACTGCGAAGCCGGATTAGTATCAATTTGAGTCATTGTTCTAAGAGATAGGGAGTTAAAGAGAGTGGTCTAACTGTCTTTTCACACTTTAATTTTAGATTCAGGATGTAATTTTAATTTCGATTTTAACTTCAATCAAAAATCTAGATTGAGTTAGGTTTCTGGAAAATTATCAGACCAAAAACTATACCAGGTTGGCCAAATTTTTTCTAAAACCTGATAGGATGCCTCAGGAGATTTTCCTACTAAAGGAGTTGATAAATGAGTCCATAAACATCCACTATCCCGCAGTTGGGCACGACCCATAAACCAGGGTATCAGGCGATCCCAACGCATCCCCGCAGAGTCTTGTTCTTGGCGATATTCTTCTTGGGTAAAAGTACTTGTTTTCCAGGGATTAATGCAGGCTGTCAAGTAAGCCCGTTCCTGATGCACAAAAACCCCATAGGAACCAATTCCCTGATACTGTCGAATTTCCAGCTGAGGAGGAGAGGGTTTGTAATACCTGAAGTATTGATCAAAACGACCACTATTCAGGTAACGCATCTCAATCTCCAGGGGAACACCGTTCTGAACATAGTGGTACTCGCGATCGCTCGGGGGTAAAGTTGTATTTCCCGAAGAACTTTCAGCAGCAGACCTCTCTGATACAGTTTGCCATCCAACCAGGGGAACTTCTGGTGGGAGATTGATCACAACTTCTGCTGATGTTTTTTCTGGTAGAGGTGCAATTAAAACCTGGCCTAAAACCAGGAAAACACTACTGCTAATACCTGCTAAAAAAGGGGTACGAAACTGTTGCCACATGATCACTCCATGTATTTTGCCAGATCTCGATAATCTCCAACCTCTGCATATTCAAAGGTATCTGAATACTCTGTAATTTCCTCAGTGACAATTTCCGGAGACGGGGAACTTTCCTGTCGTTGGAGTAACCAGCAAAATCCACCAAACAACAGCACGGCCAGAATTGAAAATAACAATGAACCCTCTCCGTGATGCCAATAGTCAAAGGCTTCTTCCTGCTTCCCTGCTACCAATATAGCCATCACGCCAACTCGAATGGCGTTAACAACAAATCCTAATGTTCCAGCCACAAGTGGAATTACAATCTTCTGAATTCGTGTGGTGGGAAACATTAAAATATAGAGAAATGCCACCCCTAATAAGTGAATCACGGTTTCAATCCCAGAACAGGCGGAATAAACCTCAACCCCGCCCTGGGGTAAATCAATAAACACTCGGTTCCGTAACCGAGCCTCAAAACCTCCATACCAGAGAAGAAAAGCAGAGGTTCTAGCGGTTAGAGGGGAAGGATCATAAAGCCACGGTTCTAACAACTTGGGTGCGCCCAGGAAAAATAGAGCCAGCAGTTCCCCCCAATATTGCCGCAGTCCCCAAAATCCAGAAGCCATTAGAGCCAGACCCAATCCTGACATTACAGGCATCACCGCCAGAAACTTACCCCCCAGAGGAATTGAAGCACTCTTGAGCAGGAGAATGGCAATCAAAGATAATCCCAGCAAACTTGCGCCTAGGCTACTATTGAGCTTGAGTTGCTCCCGCCGTTGCCAGATCATCGAGGCCACCGCAGCCCAGAACAATAATCCTGTTCCAAAAATATTGGCTTCATCCGCTCTCCAGGCTAAGGTCATGTGCATCGCCATCAATCCCGAACCAATGGCTAGAAGCCAGAAGTCAGGGGTTTTCAACGGTTGGGTAAGGGCAGGGTAGGTTACTTTCATCAGCTACAAATCGTAAGATCTGAGAATTGAAGTTTGAGAATTGAAGTCTGAGAATTGAAGTCTGGGAAAAACCCCCTCAACGGGAGATGAAGGGGGTCAAACAGCTAGTGAACAAGAGAAGTCTTAGGCTTTCTTTTGCTTTTTCTTCAAAGCAGTCCCGATGCCAACCGCAGCTAGAGAACCCAGGATAGTCAGAGGTTCGGGAACGGGCTCAGTTGCAACAGTTAAGCCAGAGAATGTTGCAGTAATTGAACCATTACCCTGAAGCAAGTTCTTGACCTCAGTTGAATTGCCGATGGCTTGGAAAGTTAAGTTTCCAAAGGCTTGACTAATGTCACCTGTCGAACTAGTAAAAAAACCTTTGTAAGCAAGGTTGATGGCAGTAGTAACACCCAGATTAACGAACGTATATTCTGAAACTTCTGTCAGTTTGAGAATATCAATACCATCATTTTCTCCTAAGTCCAGGAAAGGAACATTTGAAAGGAGCGTGGGTGAACCGTTCAGACCTGCTACACTATTTACATCTCTGACAAAACCCGAAGAAAAACTAGTAAAACTGTCTGTTTGAGCAGCTAAACCAATTGGTGTAGGATTAGGTGAAAAATTCAATTTGTTTGCAGTGATTACCACTTGGGAGATAGGATCGCCAATGCCATTAAACTGGAATGATCCGGTTAAGGCAACAGCATTTGCTGCTTCTCCAAAACCAAATGTAACTGCTACAGCTCCTACGGTAACTAATGAAAGATTTTTCAGAATAGTTGAAATTGTCATTGAATTAACTCCAATTGTAGAAATACATGATAGAAACACCCCCGGTGGATTTACTAACAATTGGCTGCAAGCTGGATTTACAGGAGTTCAGAACATTCTGATCGGGCTAAAGTTTCAGGATACGGAATCTCAGATTTACAGCCAGGTATCCTGAGAAAAGAATGCTGGAGTTGGGTCAAAGATGTCTGTAAATTTACTGAGCCAATAATCTGATCCAACATACCAAGCGTTAAGTATCTTTCCGGATATAACAGTTGGCTTTACACACTCTTTGCATTCTGTTTAAACAACCTATTCAAATTCTGAGATAAGTTGCCTTGCAGTTAATTTGCAAGCCCGAACTCTGAGATTATTTTCCAGAACCTATAGCCATCGCAAATGATATGTGAAAAGGGGGGTGAAGGGGGCAGTGTCCCCTTCCTAGGGCGAAGCCCCAGACCCCTCTTTAATCTCTTGTACGAATCTGGAGATCAGAAAATTCACTGAACTGTATCTAACCCAACATACAAAACCCTCAGTATTCTTCCGGAGCGCCCCCCTGAGCTTTACAAACTCTTTGCATAACCTTTAAAAAACTCCCTCTTTTGTAAAGTAAGAACGACTTGAGGCAGTTTGGGGAACACCACCATCAGTCCTGACGGTTCTCTGAGTCATGGCTATCCTGCCGCTTCATCAATACTCCCAGACCCAGGGCCAGGAACGACCCTAAAATCGTCAAGGGTTCCGGAACTGGTTCATTAGGGGACTCATTCAATGTAAAATCATCAATTAAAAATTGAACCCGATTGAATCCCTGCCGCTTTGGATCAATATCTATCCCGCCAAATGAGAAGAATTTTAGTTGATCAACTGGAGCATTCTGGAATTGAAGCAGTTTTGCAGTTGTTGTGCTGGCCAAAAATTGGATTTCGTAAACCCTCTCTCCCTCAAATAATCCTTCAATCAGGATAGTTAAACCCTCCCTCCAGGCGGCGGTAAAATGGGCCCTATTCAGGGTAAAAGCCTCAGGGCTGGCAATTTCTATCGCAGCTCCAGGTGTCAAGCTGGGTCGGACAGCGGCCCCCTCACCAACAATCCCATTATTAAAACCAGACTGCTCAAAAAATTTGTTGCTGCTGGGGAATCCTGGATCATCCTGATCAATAGCCACAAACCCTTTCCAGGTTAGTCCCCCGTAGTTGTTCAGGTTGTCAATGCCCTCAAAGTCCAGCACAATGGCTTGAGCCGCAGGAGTCCCAGTCAAAGTGAGGATAACTCCGGTAGCCATGGAGAGTTTCTGTAATCGGAATAAAAATTTCATAGGGTGTAGCGTCTAAAGTCCCATGTTCGAAGACAAGGCAAAGGCGAGCTGTTCAATCAAACCGGGCTGATTAATTAATCTTGGGCTAACGATCCTGTGACTCTCTGTTAAGAAGGTTAATAAAGCTATAAGGCAGTTTTATGACAACTTATTGCAAATGCTAAGTAGGTGGTTGTAATTAATTGTTAAATGGAAGGGGGTCTGGGGCTTCGCCCCAGAAGCACTGCCCTCCACCCCATCCATCCT